>JAKARG010000170.1 GCA_021819345.1 Actinomycetes bacterium
TTCCGATCTCGGTGCAAGTGCTCCGGAGCGGGAGCTTCGGCCCGGTGGTCTGGTCGAAGGAGTCGTAGTAGAGCGCCTGGCCGTCGGCGGCGAAGAGCACCTGCCCGTAGCGCGTGTGACCGGTGGTCACCGTCACCGCCGAGGTGCTGGCTTGGCGTGGAGCCGGTGCAGCCCCGGCGACCCCGGCTCCGGCCCCGACGAGGAGGCCGAGGGCGCCGAGGGCGGACATGACGGCAGCCGCCAGCGAGGTCCGCAGCGACCTCCGGGACGCGGTTCGGGCGCAGGGCCCGGTCGGCTCGATGGTTGGTTGCATCGGTCTCTCCCTCACTCGGTGTTACTTCGTCCGACGATGCCCGCCCGACGCTAGACCGCTCGATCGTCGAGGTCCAAGGCGCGCCGGGCAGTCGGGCTCGCTCTGCTCGGACCCGAGGTAGCCCTGCTCGGGGTCCCCGATGGCCCTCGGGCGAGCGCGGGTGGAGCGAGGGGCACTGGCCCCGCTGGTGCGCCGCGCTCCGGGATCGCTCGGACGCGGGGCTGCGAGCTACGGTCTCCAGCTCACAGGGTCGGGCCCGAGGGGAGCTGCAGTGGTTCGAGGTACCGAGGCTGCGGGGCCCCGCAGGGACTTCGTCGGCTACGGCCGCCGCCCGCCGGCGGTGCACTGGCCGGGTGGTGCCTCGGTGGTGGTCAACGTCGTGGTCAACTACGAGTCCGGCGCCGAGTACTCCCTCGGCGACGGCGACGGTCGCAACGACACCTGGGGCGAGTACTCCTACCAGATCGGGCCGGAGGTGCGTGACCTCGGGACAGAGACCCACTTCGAGTTCGGCAGCCGCGCGGGCATCTGGCGTCTCGTCCGCCTGTTCGACCGGCTCGGGGTACCGGTCACCCTCGGGGCCTGCGCCCTCGCTCTGCAGCGCAACCCGGAGCTGGCGGACTGGCTGGTGGAGTCCGGCAACGATGTCATCGCCCACGGCTGGCGTTGGACCGAGATGTCCGGTGTGGAGCGCGACCAGGAGCGCGACGAGATCCGCCGGGCGGTGCAGGTGATCGGGGAGCTCACCGGGACCCCGCCCCGAGGCTGGTACCTACGGTCCTTCCCGAGCGTGAACACCCGCGAGCTGCTCGTCGAGGAGGGTGGCTTCGTCTACGACTCCGACTCGTGCAACGACGAGCTGCCCTGGTTCGCCGACGTCGGTGGCCGGCCGTTCCTCGTGGTGCCCTACTCGAAGCTCTACAACGACGTCCGCTACCTGATCGCCCCGACCTACGCCACGCCGCGCCACTTCTACGAGACCCTCCGGGCAGGTCTCGACTACCTCTGCGGCGAGGCGGATCGTGGCGAGGGCCGGCGGATGATGACCGTCGGAGTCCACGAGCGCTGGAGCGGGCAGGCGGCCCGGACCTCGGCACTGGCCGACTTCTTGGAGTACGCCAGGGACCGCCCCGACGTGGTGCTGATGCGTCGCGGCGACATCGCCGACTGGTGGATCGACAACCACCACGACTGGGACCCGCCGGCCGCCAGGCGCGGGCGCTCGTAGCTCGTGGGCAGATCCGGGCAACAAGAGGAGCCGCAGGTGGCGAAGATCGGCGTCGGGATGGTCGGGGCCGGCTGGATGGCCGGCCAGCACCTCGACGAGCTCGTAGGGCGAGAGGACGTGGAGCTCCGGGGGATCGCCGACCCCGACCCCCGACGGGCAGCGGATCTCGCGGCCCGCTGCGGGGCGAAGGCCTATGCCAGCTGGGGGGAGCTGCTCGACGCCGGTGGCATCGAGGCGCTGTGGGTCTGCACGCCGCCGGCGGCGCACGCCGAGGTGGTGCTCCCTGCTCTGGAGCGACGGATCCCGGTCTACCTGGAGAAGCCGGTCGCCCGCAGCCTCGCCGATGGCCGCCTGATCGCCGACGCAGCGGCTCGCGCCGGGGTCGTGTGCGCGGTCGGTTACCAGTGGCACTCGCTCGACCTGCTGGCGAGCGTCCGAGAGCTCTTGGCCGACCGACCGGTGGGCCTTGTCCTCTGTCGCAACCTCGGCCCAACCGAGGTCCGGCCCTGGTTCCTGCGGCGTGCGGCCGGTGGCGGTAACGTCCTCGAGCGCGCGAGCCATCACTTCGACCTGGTGCGACTCGTCGCAGGCGAGGTGGACGCGGTCACCGTGGCCACGTCGTCGGTGGCCCTCGGTGGGCGTCCGGCGGGGGAGGGCGACGTGGAGGACGCGCTCTGCGTCGTGCTGCACCTCGCCTCGGGGGGGATGGCGACGGTGCTGGTGGCCTGGCTGAGAGACGGGATGCCCGGTTCCTACGGCCTCGAGATCGCCGCCGACGGTGTCATGTTGACTCTCGACCTCGACCCCGTCTTCGAGCTCCACGGGGTGGCCGATGGCGTCCCGGTCCGCCGGGCAGCGGCGGAGCCGGCGCTGCGGGCCTCGATCGGTAGCTTCGTCGCTGCGGTGCGGGCGGCTGACCCCCAGATGGTGGCCTGCTCCCCGGCCGACGCCCTGCGCACCCTCGCGGTGGCGGCCGCCGCCGAGTCCTCTTTGGCCTCGGGGCGCACGGAGCGGGTCGGGGAGGTGGACGGAGATGGACCTCGGGATCGCTGAGCGCACCTACGTCCTCACCGGGTCGAGCAGCGGCCTCGGGCGCGCCAGTGCCGAGGCCCTGGTGGCCGAGGGGGCCAACGTGGTGGTCTCCTCCCGTGACGCCGACCGGGTGGCGGCGGCCGCGGCCGCCCTCGGGGAGCGCGCACATGGGGTGGTGGTGGCCAACTCCGTTCCCGGTGCGCCCGAGAAGCTGATCTCGGCGGCACTGGTGCGGTTCGGCCGGCTCGACGGGGCCTTGATCAGCGTCGGCGGCCTGCTCAGCCTGGGGGCAGGGCCCCGACGGTGAGCAGGATGTTGGAGTAGAACATCTGCTCGCCGGTGGCGACCGCTATCGCGACGTCGTCCTCCCGGCAGGCCCGGTAGAAGGCGGGTCGGGCCAGCCCCTCGATCGGAACCGCAGGGCCGAGCAGGTCGGCGAAGCGCCCGAGCAGAGGAGGCTCACCTCCGGCGTCGGGGTTCATGACCTGCGCGTGCTCCACTGGCAGCGCCTCGACGACCAGCTCGAGCACGTCGAGGACTCCTACCAGGCCGGGGCGCAGGTTGAGGTGGACCAGCTCGGCTGAGCCCCCCACGCCGGTGGCGTGGGGGTAGTTGGCATCGGCGAGCAGGACCTTGGAGGTGTGGCCGGCAGCGGCGAGCGCTCGCAGCAGCGGCGGATGGGTCAGGCGGTACCTCAGCACGTTCGGAAGCCTATCAATGCTCCCCCGAGGCCAATCAGGGTTCCCTGGGCAATCTGCGCCTCGGGACGTCGTCCCCCGGGTGGACGGTGGATCAGCTCTTGGTCACGTTGTTCAAGAAGAACTGGCCGCCGGCCTGCGGGTAGATCCCATGGATGTTCTTCTGGCTGGCTGCCAGGTAGTCGTAGAAGTACGCGTAGATGATCGGGGTCTGCTCGAGCAGGAGGGTCTGGATCTGGCCGGCGAGCTTGCGCTGGGTGGAGAGGTCGACTGCGGCGACGTACTGCTTGGAGAGCTTGTCGTAGGTCGGGTTGTTGAAGCGGGCGGCGTTCCACGCCCCGGCGCCGGCCTTAGCGTTGATCGTCTGGAGCGGGGCTTCGAGGAACAGGTCCGGGACCGGTCGGGAGCCGTAGTCCACCAGGCTCATCTCGCCGTCCAGCCAGGGCGACTTCCCGAACACCGCCTCGCCGTAGTACTGGGTGGAGGAGGTGACCGACAGCTTGATGTCCACGCCGATTTTCGCCGCCGAAGACTTGACGATCTGGGCGAGCTCGGGCATCTCCTGGAGCTTCTCGGTGAGCAGGGGGGTGGAGAACCCGCGGGGTACCCCTGCCTTGGCGAGGAGCTTGCGGGCGAGCGCCAGGTCCTGGCGGCGCTGGGGGACGTGCGGGTCGGTCTGGGGGAAGACCGGGGCGAACGGGCTGTCGTTGCCGATGTCCGCCTTGCCCTTGAACAGAGCCTGGACGATCGCCGGGCGGTCGAGGGTGAGAGCGATCGCCTGGCGTGCGTAGTTGCTCGTGAAGGGGTGGATGTCGTTGCGCATCGACAGCTCGCGGTGCGCGCTGCTCTTGATATCGACGACGTTGTAACCACCGCTCAGCAGCTGGGGGCTGACGGTGACGGTGAACTGGTTGACGCAGTCGATGGTCCCCGCCTGGAGGGCCGCGGTCTCGGGGGCCTCGTCGGAGTAGAAGGTCATCTCGACACGTGCCGGCTTGGCCGCCGGGCCCCAGTAGTGGGGGTTGCGCACGAAGGTCGCGCCGGTGGTGATGTCGAAGGACTCCATCTTGAACGGCCCGGTGCCGAGGAAGGTCTTCGGCCAGGTCGCGTAGTCGGTGCCGTCGGGGACGATGATCATGTTGTAGTTGGCCGACGACGCTGCGTAGGGGAAGGCGCCGTAAGGAGCTTCGAGGTGGAACGCGACGGTGTCGTCGTCGAGCTTGACCACCCCGGCCGGCTCGAGGATCCCGCCGAAGACCGACAGAGCGTTGCCGCCGTTCTTGGGGTCCGACTGGGTCTTGAAGCTGTAGACCACGTCGTCGGCGGTCATCGGCTGCCCGTTGGAGAACTTCACGCCCTGGCGGATCTTGAAGCTCCACACCGTGGCCGAGGCGTTGGAGCTCCAGCTCGTGGCGAGCCAGGGCCGGGCGACGTTGTGGTTGTCGTAGAACACGAGCATCTCGCCGACCTGGTTGAGCAGGTCGATGCCGCCGGTGTCGTCGACGAGCAGCGGGTTGGGGGTGCCCGTCGGCACGATCGTCCCCGCGGTGATCGTCGCCCCGGCCTTGCCGGCAGGGGCCGGGAGCGTTGGGCCGGCCTTCTCAGTGTTGCCCAGGGCGGAGCTGGTGCTCGTCGAGCCGCAGGCGAGGATGCCACCGACGACCGGGAGCGACAGGCCGACCATCGTCCCCTTGCGGATGAAGTCCCGGCGCGACAGGCGGCCGGCCAGGAGCTCGTCGATGACGTGCTCGGGGACCGGGCCCCGGCCACGGCGGAGGACGTCGAGTCGGTCGTGGTCGGTTGCCATGGTTCGGGTCCCTCTTCATCGGGAGTCGGATTGGGAGCGAAAGTGATCGCGGCGCAGGAGTTAGCCGTGGCGGTCCTCCGAGATCACCGGGTCACGGTCCCACTCGGTCGGCCCCTGCTCGCGTGGCACGGGATCCGCTTGGTATACCACATCCCGTGGGCCAAGAGGTAGCAGCGTCGGTCGAGCCGGCAGTGGCCCGGGGGGTGGTCCTCGTCACCGGTGCGGCGTCGGGGATCGGGCTCGCCACTGCAAGGCGGTGCCTGGCGGACGGCTTCGTCGTGGCGGTGCTCGACTGCGACCACGAGGCTCTGGAGGCGGCTGCGAGCGAGCTCCGCCGATGGGGGAGGGTGCTCCCGGTCGGCGCCGACGTGTCGGTCGAGGTCGAGGTCGCCGCCGCCGTCGAGCGGGTGGTCGATACCTTCGGGGAGCTCTACGCAGTGGTCAACGCCGCCGGCGTCGGGGGCTACACCGGGGACGTGGTCCTCACCGGCCCGAGCGATTGGGAGCGGGTCATCGGGGTGAACCTCACCGGCACCTATCTGGTCTGTCACGCTTCGGTCCCCCACCTGCGGGCCGGGGGAGGCGGTCGGGTGGTCAACATCTCCTCGCAGTACGGCCTGGTCGGCGGGGCCGGCAGCCCGGCCTACGCAGCGTCCAAGGCCGGCGTGGTGGGCCTCACCCGGGCGATGGCCGTGGACCACGCGCCAGAGGGGATCCTCGTCAACTGCGTCTGCCCCGGTCCGATCGACACCCCCATGCTCCGCCGGTCGAGCTCCGACGGCGGCCCCCCGGCTGTCGCGGAGTCGCAGCGGGTCGCGCGCCGGTCCCTGGTCCCCGGACCGGGCCGACCCGAGGACGTCGCCGGCGCGGTGGCCTACCTCCTCGGTCCGGACGGCGGGCACCTGACCGGGTTGGTCCTTTCGGTCGACGGAGGGTGGACGGCGAGCTGACCCGGCGAGCCCGGCGGAGTGGCGTCTCCAGCCAGGGAAGTCTCCGGTTCGGGAGCTGGAGGCGTCGGCGGCTATGCGGACCGCCACTGCGCACGTGGCGCCTACCGCGGCACGCACCGCCTCGATGGTCTCCAGCCAGAAGCGTGCCCGGTTCTCGAGGGACCCCCCGTAGGCATCGGTGCGTTTGTTGTAGTAGGGCGAGAGGAACTGGGCGGGCAGGTAGCTGTGCCCCCCGTACACGTAGACGATGTCGAAGCCGACGTCACGGGCTCGCGTCGCCGCCTCCGCCCAGGCATGCTGGACGGCACGGATGTCGGCGAGGTCCATCTCCTTGGCCACGTCCGGGGTGACCGCGGGGACCAGGTCGCTCATCACCTGGGATGGTCCGAGCGCCGGCAGGCGGGACTCCCTGCGGTCCGCGTGGACCCCTGCGTGGTGCAGGTCGATGCCGGCGAGCGCACCGTGGGAGTGGACCTCCTCGGTCACCTGCGAGAGGGCCTCGGCGTCCCAGGAGGTCGCTGCTGCATAGGGGGACTCGTCGGACTCCACTCCGATCGGCGCGTACTCGGTGCAGACTGCTGCCCATCCTCCCTCGGCCTTGATCCCGGTGGCGGCCCGCCGGATGGGATGATCAGCGGTCTCAGGCGCCGACCTTCGCCACCTCCGCTCGGACCTGGTCCATGTCGAGCTCCAGCAGTTGGCCGATCAGATCCTCGAGGGCGGGAGCCGGCAGCGCTCCGGGTTGGGCGAACAGGAGGATCCCGTCGCGGAAGGCCATCAGGGTGGGGATCGACATGATCCCGAAGCGGGCGGCGAGCCCGGTCTCGGCCTCGGTGTCCACCTTGGCGAAGGTGATCTCGGGGTGGCGCTGCGATGCTGCCTCGAAGGTCGGGGCGAACATCCGGCACGGCCCGCACCACGCGGCCCAGAAGTCGACCAGGACGATCCCCTCGGAGGCGGTCAGCTGATCGAAGTTCGTCTCGGT
>JAKARG010000171.1 GCA_021819345.1 Actinomycetes bacterium
GATCTCGCTTGTCGCGATGCTTGGCGAAGAGGTCGGCGAGCACCCTGCCGACGCTGCTCTCGGACTTGGTGTGGCCCTCCTCCTCGGCGTTGGTCGAATCGCAGAGCAGCAGGCGGACCCCTTCGCTGTCGGCGATCGCGCCGAGGTGGGCGAGGTCGGTGGTCCGGCCGTCGACCGGGGTGAGGTCGATCTTGAAGTCCCCGGAGTGCAGGATCACCCCCTGGGGGGTATGGAAGGCGGTGGCGAAGCCGTGCGGCACAGAGTGGGTGACGGGGATGAACTCCACGTCGAAAGGCCCGATCATGCGCCGCTCGCCGTCCTTCACGGGGATCAGGGTCGTGCGGCCGAGCAGGCCGGCCTCCTCTATCCGGCTGCGAGCCAGTCCGAGGGAGAGCGCCGAGCCGTAGATCGGGAACGACAGCTCCCGCAGCAGGTAGGACAGGCCGCCGCAATGGTCCTCGTGGCCGTGGGTGACGATGCAGCCCTCGACCCGATCGGCGTTGTCCCGCAGGTAGGTGAAGTCCGGCAGGACCAGGTCGACCCCGGGCATGTCGTCGTCGGGGAACAAAAGGCCGCAGTCGAGGATCATGATCCGCCCGCCGACCTCGACACACGCGCAGTTGCGGCCGATCTCCCCGAGCCCGCCGAGGAAGACGATCCGGACCGGATCAGCCACGCGAGGGTCCCGCTGCCACCGCCGGCACCGCCGGGCGTCCCAAGCCGGCGAGGATCCCAGCCGCTGCTTCGGCCAGGCCCGGCGGCTCGGGGCCCATCGGCGGCCGGCACGCGCCCCCGGGCTGGCCGAGGACCCGCAGCATCGCCTTGGTCGGCACCGGGTTCGGAGCCTCCTCGCTCGACTGGAACCGGTGCGAGGGCACCAGTCGGGCGTTGAGCGCCCGGGCGTGGTCCACGTCGCCCTTGCGGAAGGCGCCGACCATCTCGCCCACCTCCGGGGCGGCCCAGTGGCTCTCGACCGAGATGACCCCGACGGCGCCGACGGCGAGCAGCGGGAGGGTGTCGCCGTCGTTGCCCGAGTACAGCTCGAAGCCGTCTGGGGCCTCGGCGACCAGGGCGGCCGAGCCGGCGGGGTTGGCGGTGGCGTCCTTGACGCCGGCGAGCACCCCCTCGGCGGCGAGGCGCACGATGACCTCCGGCGCAACCTTGCGGCCGGTGCGCACCGGGATGTCGTAGAGCAGGACCGGAAGGTCTCCGGCGGCGTCCTTGATCGCCCGCAGGTGGGCCTCGATGCCCGCCTGGGAGGGGCGGCTGTAGTAAGGGGTGACCGCGAGGATGCCCGCCACGCCGGCGGCGAGCGCATCCGCAGTCAGCTCGGCCGAGTGGGCGGTATCCGCGGTGGAGGTCCCGGCGATCACCGGCACGTCGACAGCCGACACCACCGCCCGCCAGAGCCTGGACTTCTCGTCGTCGCCGAGCGTCGGGCTCTCCCCGGTGGTGCCGGTGACCACCAGGCCGTCGTTGCCCTGCTCGACGAGGAAGCGGGCCAGGCGGGCAGCGCCGTCGAGGTCGAGCCCGCCGGCGGCGTCGAAGGGCGTGGCCATCGCCACGAGCACCGCCCCGAAGCGCCCCGTGCCACCGGTCATCGAAGAACCCTGCTCACGGCCATGCCGGCGAGCCTACCGGTCCCGCGATGGCCCCGATCACGCCCTCACCGGCCCGGTGGGTCAGCGCCCGATACTGCTCATGTCGGCGTAGCGGTCCCCCTCCGGGTTGCCCACCCGGGAGGCCAGCTCCTCGACCTCCTCGGCAGACAGCTCGACGTCGAGCGCGCCGAGGTTCTCCTCGAGGTAGCGCTGTCGCCTGGTCCCCGGGATCGGGACCACGTCGTCGCCGCGGGCGAGCACCCAGGCGAGGGCGAGCTGCGCCGGGGTGCAGCCCTTGGCGGCGGCGACCTCCTCCAAGGCGCCGACCAGGGCGCGGTTGCGCTCGAAGTTGCCGCCGGCCAGGCGGGGGAAGCGCCCCGAGCGGCGGCTGTCACCCTCGGCGAAGTCGTCCGGGGACCGGTAGGCGCCGGTGAGGATGCCCCGGCCGAGGGGGCTGTAGGCGACGAAGCCGATCCCGAGCCCCCGGGTCGTCGGGAGGATCTCGGCCTCCACGTCCCGGCTGAAGAGGCTGTGCTCGGTCTGCAGGGCGGCGATCGGGTGGACGGCGTGCGCCCGGCGGATCGTGGCCGGTGCAGCCTCCGACAACCCGAGGTAGCGGACCTTGCCCGCCTCGACCAGGCTCGCCATCGCTCCGACGGTCTCCTCGATCGGGACGTCGGTGTCGACTCGGTGCTGGTAGTAGAGGTCGATGTGGTCGACCCCGAGGCGCCGCAGCGATGCGTCACAGGCCGACACCACGTACTCGGGGCGCCCGTTGATCCCCACCCGGCTGCCGTCGGGGAGGCGCTCGTTGCCGAACTTGGTGGCGACGACGACCTCGTCACGCCGGCCGGCGATCGCCCGGCCGACCAGCACCTCGTTGGTGAACGGCCCGTACATGTCGGCGGTGTCCAAGAAGCTGCAGCCGAGCTCCAGGGCACGCCGGATCGTCGCGATCGACTCCTCGTCGTCCCGAGGCCCGTAGAACTCCGACATCCCCATGCAGCCGAGGCCGATGGCGGAGACCTCGAGGGGACCGAGGAACCGGGTGCGCATGGCCCCACCCTAGGGGCGAGCGCAGCTCAGGAGCCCCTCCCGAGCCGCAGCACAACTGCTAGCCGCTAGCCGCACCCCATCTGCTAGCCGCGCCCCATCCGCTAGCATTGTGCGACATGAGGACAATCTACCTGCGAAACGTGCCCGACGAAGTGGTCGAGCGACTGGAGCGGCTGGCGTCCCGGGAGCGGATGTCGTTGTCGGCGGTGGCAGTGAGGGAGCTCGAGGAAGCTTCCCGCCGGGTCGACAACGCGGCACTGCTCGGGCCGCTGCCGGACCTCGGCATCGACGTCGCGTCGGTCCTCGTCGACCTGGACGCCGGGCGCGAGAGGTGATCGTCGTCGACGCGTCGGCAGCGATCTCCGCGTTGCTCAACGCCGGCCCCGCTCGGGCCGCACTGGCAGACGAGCAGGCTCACGCTCCCCACCTGATCGATCCCGAGGTTGCCAACGCGCTCCGCCGGGGCGTCGCTCGCTCGCTGATCGAGCCCGGCGATGCTCGCAGCGCACTGGAGCGGTGGCGCCGGCTCGGCTTGCTGCGCCATGCGACCTTCCCCCTGCTGGAGCGCGTCTGGCAGCTCCGGGACAACCTCTCCGCCTACGACGCCTCCTATGTTGCGCTGGCCGAAGCTCTCGGCTGCGCGCTGCTCAGCGCGGACGCCAGGATCGCGCGCTCCCCCGAGATCACCTGCCCCGTCACCATCGTCCCGCGCTGAGCCCCCGGACGCTACCGAGGGCGCGGGCCCGAGCGCGGGAGCGCCGGCGCTCGGTACCTAGGCTCGCCTCAGTAGCCGAGCAGCGAGGTCTCCACCTTGCCGTCGATCGTCGGGACCGAGGTGTCCGCCGGCGCCGGCTGCGGTCCGTAGGAAGGGATCCCGAAGTCGAGGATGGCATCCCGGGCGATCTCGGAGAACGCCGGCGCCGCCGCCTGGGCGCCGTACATCTTGCTCCCCTCGACGACCACCACCGCGGCCAGCTCCGGGTGCTGGGCCGGGTAGTAGCCGGCGAAGGTGGCGTCGGTGCGGGTCAGCGAGTACTGGCCGTCGGGCAGGATGATGTTCGAGGTGCCGGTCTTGCCGGCGATCGCATAGCCGTGGACCTGGGCGTTGGGGCCCGTGCCGCTCGAGACGACCTGCTCGAACATCGGGGTCATCGCCGAGGCCACCCACGCCGGCACCACCCGGTGCGGGGCAGGGAGCGGGACCGCGTGGCGGTGGCCGTGGGGGCCGACGAGCGCCCCCACCACGTGCGGCGTGTGGTAGACCCCGCCGTCGGCGATCGCCGCGTAGGCACCGGCGAGCTGCACCGGGGTCACCGCCTGGGCCTCCCCGAAGGCAAGGGTGGCGAGGGTGGTCCCGGAGAACTGCGACAGGGTGGGAACGAGCCCCGCCGACTCGCCGGGGAACCCGGGCACCACCATCCGGCCGAACCCGTAGGCGTGCTCGTAGTGCAGCAGGTTGGCCGCGCCGAGGCGCTGGGCGATCTCGGTCGCCCCGATGTTGGAGGACTGGGCGAGCACCCCGGTGATGCTCAGCTGCTCGTCGGGGTGGGCTTCGGCGTCGCGGATGTAGGTGCCGTTCACGAGCAGCGCCGGGGGGATGTTGAGCACCGTCGTCGGGGTGATCACGTGGTGGGTGAGGGCTCCGGAGACCGTCACCAGCTTGGCGACCGAGCCCGGCTCGTAGACGTGGGTGAAGGCGGTGGCCGACGACGCCGGCACTGCGGTGTGGTTCGGCCCGGCGACGAGGTCGCTCACCGCGAGGATCGCCCCGGTGTGGACGTCTTCGACCACCGCGGTGGCCCAGTCGCCGCCCGTGCGGCGCAGGTCGGCGGCGAGGGTCTGCTCGACTTGGTACTCGAGGCCCGGGTCGATGGTGGTGAGCACGTCGCCGCCGGGCAGCGCCGGCTGCTCGTGGATGGTCCCGCCGGGCACCGGCTGGCCCTCGGGGTCCACGACGGTGACGAGCTCGCCGGGGTGCCCGGTCAGGTAACGGTTGTACTCGTACTCGAGGCCGGAGACCCCGTTGCCGGCTGCGTCGATCGCCCCGAGCAGCGGGGCGGCCAGGTTGCCGTCGGGGTGGTAGCGCACCGGGAGCTGCTCGACGCCGATCCCGGGCAGCCCGAGGCTGGCCACCTTGGTGGCGACCGCCGAGGACGTCGCTGTGGCCAGCACCACGTAGGTGGTCCGCTCGAGCAGGTCAGACTCGAGGGTCGCAACCGGCTGGTGAAGGACCCGCGCCAGCACGCTGGCCTCGGTGCTGACCGCGGTGATCTCCCCCGGGTCGGCGAAGATCGTCGGTCGCATCTCGGAGAAGGCCAGCTCGTCGCCGTTGGCGGCGAGGATCGAGCCACGCACCGCCGGCAGCACCACGCTGCGGATGTCCTGGCTCTCCGCGGTCTTCTGGTAGGTGGAGGCGTCGAGCAGCTGGACCACGGTGAGCTTGCCGGCGATGGCGGTGAAGGCCAGCGCGGCGACCACGAGCATGACCGTCACCCGCCGGCGGGAGTAGCGCGGCAGGCCGCTGCGGCGGTGGGCGCCACGGCGAGCGGAGCGGGCGCGGCTGCGGGGCGGCTCGGCGGTCATGGCGCCCGAGGTACTACCACGCCGGCGCCCGCGATCGGTGTCATTCGCGCCGCGGCCAGCACCGGCGGCGGGTCACATCCCGACCAGAGCTGCTGCGAGACCGGCCTGCGTCGGCGCCACGGCGGCCCGGCTACAGGCCGAGGAGAGCGTCGAGGCCGACGGTGAGCCCGGGGCGGCCCACCACCTCCCGCACGGCGAGCAGCACGCCCGGCATGAAGCTCGACCGGTCGCTCGACTCGTGGCGCAGCACGAGGGTCTGGCCCTCGGTTCCGAGCAGCACCTCCTGGCGGGCGACCAGCCCTCGCAGGCGTAGGGCGTGCAGCCGGATCCCGCCGGGGCCGACGGCGCCGCGGGCGCCGGGGACCGTCTCGGTCCGGGTGCGCTCGGGGGCCCATTTCCCAGAAGCCTCCGCCATCCGCCGGGCAGTGGCGACTGCGGTCCCCGACGGCGCGTCCGGCTTGGCGTCGTGGTGCGCCTCGACGATCTCGACGGTCTCGAACCAGGGTGCGGCGAGCTCCGCAAAGCGCATCATGAGCACCGCCCCGATGGCGAAGTTGGCGGCGAGGACGCAGCCGAGCCGGCCCCCGGCGGGGTAGGCGGCGGCCGCTGCGGCCAGGTCGGCGTCGTCGAGGCCGGTGGTGCCGACCACCGCGTGGATCCCGTCGGCGGCATAGGCGGGGAGGTTGGCGCGGGTTGCGGAGGCGACGGTGAAATCCACCACCACCTCGGCTCCGGCGCCGGCGAGGGACCCGAGGTCGGCGCCGACCACGATCTCCGCCCGTGCCGCCGAGGCCGGGGGAGCAAGGATCGTGCCGGCAGCCGCCGGGTCGACCGCTGCGACCAGCTCCAGGTCCGCTGCGGCGTCGAGCGCTGCGCAGACGGTCGATCCCATCCGGCCCGCAGCGCCGACCACCCCGACCCGGAGACGGCGAGAGTGCCGCTCGCTCAACGCTCGGCGACCTTGGGGTCGTCGAAGGGCCCGACCACCGCCACCACCCGGGGCCCGGTCAGCAGCTCGGCGGCGAGGTCGGCCACCCCGGCGAGGGTCACCGCGGCGAAGCGCTCCTCCAGCTCCTCGACGCTCGGCACCCGCCGGTGGGTGAGGCGGGCGTGGCCGATCCGGCTCATGCGCGAGGCGGAGTCCTCCAGGCCGAGCACGAGCGACCCCCGCAGGTGGCCGCGGGCCAGGTCGAGCTCGCCGGCGGTTATCCCGTCCTCGGCGATGCGATCGAGCTCGGCGTGGACCAAGTCGAGCACCTCGGGCGCCTTGTCGGGAGACGTGCCGGCGTAGACGGCGAGCACCCCGGCGTGCTCGAAGGCCTGCCGGTAGGAGTACACCGAGTAGGCGAGGCCCCGTTCCTCGCGCACCGTCTGGAACAGCCGGCTCGACATCCCGCCCCCGAGCACGTGGTCGAGGACCGAGAGGGTGTAGCGGCGGTCGTCCTCCCGGGCGAGGCCGGGGACCCCGACCGCGATATGGGCCTGCTCGGTGTCACGGCGCACGAGCACCGTCTGGTTGGGGGGCGCGGGCTCGGGAGTGGCCGGCGGGGCGCGCAGCGGCGCCGCTCCGCCCGAGCGACCCTCGAGGCGGCGGACCAGGCCCTCCACGACCCGGTCGTGGTCGAGGGCGCCGGCGCCGGCGAAGACCACGTTGGCCGGCCGGTAGTGCTCGGCGTGGAACCCGGCGATCTCCTCG
>JAKARG010000172.1:0-6163 GCA_021819345.1 Actinomycetes bacterium
GGGCGCGGCCAGTGGGTCCTGACCGGGAGCAGGTACGTCTGGCTGGTGCTCCTCGGCGCCGTCGTGGCAACTGCGGCCATGCAGCACGCGCTCATCACCCACGACTGGCGCATGGTCTACGTGGACCAGAACGACAGCCTCCAGACGCCCCTGCTCTATCGGGTGACCGCGATGTGGTCGGCGCTGCAGGGCTCGATACTGCTCTGGGCGTTGCTCCTAACGGGCTACCTGGCGGCCGTAGCGGTCCGGTTCCGGTCGCGGGTGACCGATCCGATCGTGGCGTGGGCGTCGAGCATCGGCTACCTGATCGCGGCCTTCTTCTTCGCGCTGATGGCCACGGTCGCCAACCCCTTCGTCACTACCCGGTTCCCGCCGACCAACGGCCCGGGACCGGACCCTCTCCTCCAGGACCGCATTCTCGTGGCCTTCCACCCCCCGATGATGTACCTCGGGCTGATCGGCTTCACCGTGCCGTTCTGCTTCGCCGCAGCGAGCCTGATCACCGGGAGGCTCGGGGAAGGCTGGATGGTCGAGACCCGGCGATGGACCCTGTTCGCCTGGGGCTGCCTCACCGGAGGCCTCATCCTCGGAGGCTGGTGGAGCTACGAGGTCCTCGGCTGGGGAGGGTACTGGTCCTGGGACCCGGTCGAGAACCTGGCCCTGCTGCCGTGGATCACCTCGACCGCCTACCTGCACTCGGTGATGGTCCAGGAGCGACGAGGGATGCTGCGGGTCTGGAACCTGTCGCTCATCCTCTCCACCTTCTTGCTCACGCTGCTCGAGACGACCCTCACCCGTGCCGGCGTGCTCGCTTCGGTGCACTCGTTCTCCAACTCCGACATCGGTCCCGAGTTCCTAGCCTTCTTCGCCCTCGCCGCCGCCGCCGGGGTGGGGCTGCTCGCCTGGCGAGGCGACCGGTTGCGCTCGCCGGGGGCGATCGACTCCCCGCTGTCTCGCGAGGGGGCCTTCCTCGCCAACAACCTTCTCTTCGGCGCCTTTGCCGTGGTGGTCCTGGTCGGGACCATCTTCCCGCTGGTGGTCGAGGCCATGAAGGGGACTTCGGTGACCGTCGGTGGTCCCTACTTCAACACGATGACCCTCCCGATCGTGATCTGCCTCCTGTTCTTGATGGCGGTCGCCCCGGTCCTGCCCTGGCGCAAGGCGAGTGCCGAACTGCTCCGCCGCCGGCTCACCTGGCCGGCGCTCGCCGCAGTGGCGGTCCTCGTTGCCTGTGTCGCCGGGGGCGTGCGTGGCTTGCTGCCGCTGATGGCCTTCACCCTCGGGGCCTTCGCAGGGGCCTCGGCGCTCCGCCAGCTGGTCCTGGCTACCCGCCGCAACGGCTGGAGGGGCCTGGTCGGCAGGTCCAACGGCGGGATGGTCGTCCACCTCGGGGTGGTGGTCCTCGCAGTGGCGTTCGCCGCCAGCCACTCCTTCGAGCACCAGACCCAGCTCACCCTCCGGCCGGGTGGGAGTGCAGTCTACGAGGGCCAGCGGATCACCTACCTCGGGATGGCCGACGACCGCGGCCCCAACTACCACGGGGTGGAGGCCGACGTGCTGGTCGACGGCCACCTGATGCGCCCGGCGGTCAACGACTACCCGGCATCGGGCGAGGCGGTCCAGACCCCCTCCATCCACAGCACCCCCCTGCACGATGTCTACCTGACCCTCGCCACGACCGCATCGGGCGACAAGCCGGTGACCATCGGGGTCATCGTCGAGCCACTGGTGGCCTGGGTCTGGACGGGTGGCTTGATGATGATCATCGGGGCCCTGCTCTCGGTGGTCCCCGGCAGGAAGCGACGGAAGGGACCGCCGCCCGAGCCGAGCCTCGCCGGGGCGGACCCCGGGAGCAGGAGCCAGTCGGGAGCTGCCGAGCCGGTGGCGGCCGGGGTCGGCCCCGGAGGTGGCGCTTGAGCCTCCTCGACGGGGCAACGCCGGGCGTCTCGGGGAGCTCGCCCGCACCGCTGAGCGCGCCTGCGCAGCGCCGCACGGTGCTGTGGGTCTCGGCCGCTGTCGGCCTGCTGGTCGCAGTGCTCGTTGGCGTGCTCGCCGCGGTGGGCAAGCCGGTCGACACGAGCAACCTGCTCGGGAGCCCGGCGCCGGCTCTGTCGGGCACCACCCTCACCGGGCACCGCCATCTCGCGCTCAGCGACCTCGCCGGCAAGTGGGTGCTGGTCGACTTCTCTGCCAGCACCTGCGTCGACTGCCGGGAGGAGCTCCCGTCGCTCGAGGTCTTCGACCGGACGGCGAGCCGCTACGACGCGGCGGTGCTGAGCGTCGAGGAGGACCCATCCGACGCGTCGGCGATGGCTCGCTGGATGACCGGCTCCGGTGCCGACTGGCCCGCCCTCCAGGACCCGCAGGCGAGCGTGACCTGGGGGGTCACCGGGATCCCGACGATCTTCCTCGTCGACCCCGACGGCATGATCGTCGGCTACTACCCCTCCGGCATCGACCCGGCGAGCCTCGACGCGCTGATCACCGGTGCCATCCGGGGCGGGAGCGGGGCGCCGTGATGTCCCCTGGACCCAGGCGGGCCCTCAGGTGGGCTCCCTGGGTGTTGGTGCTGGTCGTCACCGCAGTTGCCCTTGCCCTCGGCTCGCAGCGCCCGCCTGCCCCTCGGACCCTCGAGCAGCGGACCCTGGCGCTGGCCTCGCAGGTGCGCTGCCCGGTGTGTGTCGGCGAGACGGCAGCCGAGTCCGGCGCCTCGGCTGCCGTTGCCCTGCGCAACGAGATCCGCCACGGACTTGCCGCCGGAGAGAAGCCCGCGACGGTCCTGGCCGGCATCGTCGCCGCCTACGGCCCCGGGATCCTGGAGCGGCCGCGCACCTCGGGGGTCGACCTGCTGGTGTGGGTGATCCCCGCGCTGGTCGCTTTGGTCGCCCTGGCCGGACTGGTGGTGGCATTCGTCTGGTGGAACCGCCGCAGATCCGCTTCCCCTCCGGCGAGTGACGACGATCGCCGGCTGGTCGCAGGCCTGCTCGGCTCGACCGACCCGTCGGGCGAGCTTCGTTGAGCTCCGGGACCTCAGGTCCGGCCCCGGCGACCGAAGCCCTGGTCGAGGAGCGTGACTTCCTGCTGCGCTCTCTGCGCGACCTCGACCAGGAGCGCGACGCCGGCGAGATCGATCCGGACGACTACGCCACCCTTCGGGACCGCTACGTCCGGCGCGCCGCCGAGGTGGCCCGCCGGATGGAGCGGATCGGGGAGGGCACTGCGGATGATGGAGCGGCGCAGCCTCCCTCCCCGTCCGGCGCTTCCCAGGATGGCTCCGGGGAGAGCGGGCAGTCGGTGGGGGTGGGGGCGTCGGAGCGCCTCCGCCGCACCGACCGCTCCCGGCATCGCCGCCTCCGGCGGTCCCTCAACGGGCTCGGCGTGGCGCTCTGCCTGGGTGGCGTCGGCTGGGCGGCGGCGGCGGCGACCGGCGCCCAGCTGCCGGGAGGCGTCATCACCGGCGATGCCATCGGGCCGCAGAAGATCGCCGAGGAGCTGATCGGTGCGGCGAAGGCGTCGGGCAGGAACCAACCGCTGCAGGCGCTGCGGGACTACCAGGCGGTGCTGGACCAGCAGCCGGACAACCCGACCGCCCTGACCGGGGAGGCGGCGGTCCTGCTCGAGTCCAACCGGGCCGCGCTGGTCGGGCGGGGTGCGGTGATGCTCGCCAAGGCGGAACAGGCCGACCCTTCCTACGCTCCCGCCTACATCTACCTCGGGCGAGCGCTCATCATCCTCGGTGACTACGGCCGGGCGGAGAAGCAGCTACGGACCTTCATCGCCGACGATCCGAAGGGGACGCCGGCTTCCGAGGCCCGCAAGCTGCTCGCCTACGCCGCCAAGCGGGTGGCGGGCACGAGCGCGAAGGCCGGCACCGGAGCCAAGGCCGGCACCGGAGCCAAGGCCGGCACCGGCACGAGCGCCAAGGCCGGCTGACCGGTCGGTCGTCAGCGCGCTGGTTGGCGGCGCCGGGCGCCGAGGGTCACCGCCGAGCGCTGCGGACCGCCCGGACGGAGGAAGGTGATGCAGCTCTCGTCGCCGAGAGCCCTCGATCCGCCGTCGGCATGGATGGTCGTCCCGGCCAGACCGGCGAGCATTCCCCGGACCATCCCCCGGTCGACAGCACAGATCACCGGGTGCTGGCGGGCAACCTCGAAGAACGGACAGCTCTGCTTGACGAGGGCCAACGACCCGTCGCGCGCCTCGGTGCGGGCGTCGAAACCGTGGGCGGTGAGCGCGTCGGCCACGGCTTGCGCTGCCGCCCGGGAGGACCGTTGCCGCTGGCCGCAGGACAGTGTGGCGGCGAGGCGGCGGCCGTAGCTCTCGCCAACGCCTTCGGCCATCGTCTCGGCGGCCTCGGCCGAGAGCAGGGACAGTGCTCCGCCGAGGAGGGCGGCGAGAAGGTCGTTGCCCTGCCGGGCGGCCGCGAGGGGAGCAGGGCCCTCGACCGCCTGGTAGCGCTTGGAGGGCCGCCCGGCGGCGCCGGGCGGACGCGAGATCCTGACCGTCAGGTAACCGCCGGCGGCGAGCTTGTCCAGGTGATGGCGGGCGACGTTGGCGTGCAGCTCGAAGCGCCCCGCCACCTCCGAAGCGGTGGCTCCCTCGGGCTGCTCTCGCAGGAACAGGTAGATCCGTCTGCGCGTCGGGTCACCGAAGGCCGAGGTCACGGCGCTGACCGTTGCGTCGAACCCGGTGTCTGCGTCGAACCCGGTGTCGCCACCCTCGGCGAGCCCGCTCGTCATCGAGCCTGCTAGCGCCGGCAGGGCCCTCGGATCGTCTCGGCCCACCCTCACCACGCCGATATTCTAACTACGCTCATAGTGCAAAACCGGGTGCCGCCATGCAGAGCGGGAGCGCCCGGGCAAGAAGCAGCAGGGAGCAGGTGTCCCGGCATCCGGGTGAGGATCCCTCGGAGAGGAGGAGCGTGGCGGTAGACGAGGCAGAGGTGCGCGATGCGCTGAGGGCGGTGAGCCATCCGGTTGGTGGGCGCAGCATCGTCGAGCTCGGGATGCTCGGACCGCTGTCGCTGCGTAGGGGGCGGGTCGGCATCACATTGCTGGTGAACGAGGCGGACGCCGGGGTGCGCGAGGAGCTCGCAGAACGGGTGAGGGAGGCGGTTGGCGCGCTGGGGGGAGTGCGGGAGGTCCGCGTCGAGCTGCGGGTGGTCGCCTCGGTCGACGATGCCCCCGGGCGTGGGCCGGGCGAGCCGTCCGGAGGCCCTAGCGGTCCGGCTGCTGGTCCTCCGAAGCCCCGCGAGAGCCGGCGGCCCGGCGGGGGCGGGCGCCAGGTGCCCCTCGGCCACGAGGACGGCCGGGCGAACGCCTTCGCCAGGCCGGGTAGCCGCACCCGGGTGATCGGGGTCACCTCCGGCAAGGGCGGGGTCGGCAAGTCCTCGGTGACGGTCAACCTGGCGGTGGCGCTCGTCCGGGCCGGCTTCGATGTCGGGCTGCTCGACGCCGACGTCTATGGCTTCTCGGTCCCCGCGATGCTCGGGATCGACTCCTCGCCCACCATGTCCTCCGACAAGATGGTCCCGCCGGTCGCCTACGGGGTGCGGACCATGTCGATCGGGTACTTCGTCGATGAGGACCAACCGGTCATGTGGCGGGGCCCGATGTTGCACAAGGCGCTCGAGCAGTTCCTCGTCGACGTCGACTGGGGCGATCCGGACTTCCTGCTGGTCGACATGCCTCCGGGCACCGGTGACGTCGCCTTGTCGATGGCCCAGTACCTGCCCACCTCGGAGGTCTACGTCGTGACCACCCCGCAGCCGGCTGCCAAGCGGGTGGCGCAGCGGACCGCCTACATGGCGCGCAAGATCAACCTCCCGCTGCGTGGTGTGATCGAGAACATGAGCTGGTTCACCGGGGCCGACGGCACCCGCTACGAGCTGTTCGGCCGGGGTGGCGGCGAGGAGCTCGCCCGGGAGCTCGGGGTGCCGCTGCTCGCCCGGGTGCCGCTCGTGCCGGCGCTGCGCGAAGGGGGTGACACCGGGTGCCCCGTGGTGGTCGCCGATCCCCGTGGGGAGGCGGCGAGCGCGTTCGGCGCGCTGGCCCAGGCGGTGGTGGCACGTGGCCCGAGCCGGATCTTCCGCCCCGAGCTGACCATCAGCTGAGCAGCGTCCGGTCACCGGCCCGGCCGCGGTGCCGGCAGCCGATGCCGCAGC
>JAKARG010000172.1:6173-6904 GCA_021819345.1 Actinomycetes bacterium
TCCGATCTTGTGGGCACCTCGACGCTCCCCATCCCGCCAGGGCTCCGCCGGGGGCTCGCCCTCGGTCCCCTTAGCGCCTTGCACGGAGAGAGGATGTGGGGATGGACACCTCGGGACCTGGAGGCACTCCGGTTGGCCGGCGCGTCGTGCTCGGCATGCTCGCCCTCGGAGCCGCCGGCGTCCTCGTCGGCCCCGAGCTCGAGAAGGGGGCCGGTGAGCTCCTCCGGCCGTTGCAGGGCTCGGGGCTGACCGGGGTGATCCCCGGGGGCGGCGGCTTCATCGAGTACACCGTGACCTCGGGCTTCCCGGCCCCGCCGAAGGACTACCGGCTACAGGTGGACGGTATGGTCCGCCGTCCACTCAGCTTCAGCCTCGAGGAGCTGGAGGCTCTGCCCCCAGTGGCGCTCGACCGGACCTTCCAGTGCGTGACCGGCTGGAGCGTCCCCGACGTGCACTGGGTCGGCGTCCGGCTGACCGACCTGGCGACCCGCGCCGTGCCGACCGGCAGGGTCTTCCACTTCAGCTCCTTCGACGGGGTCTACACCGAGAGCCTCACCTGGGAGCAAGCCGAGCAGACCGGGGCGATCGTCGCCTACCGGATGCTCGGAGCCCCCCTCACCCGGGGCCACGGTGGCCCTGTCCGGCTGTACGTGCCGGACATGTTCGGCTACAAGTCGATCAAGTGGCTTTCGCGGGTCACCCTCAGCGACCGGGTCGAACCGGGCTACTGG
>JAKARG010000173.1:0-6591 GCA_021819345.1 Actinomycetes bacterium
CGGACGTAGGCCCAGCTGATCGGCAGGATGCCGGCGCTGCCCTGGGGAGCGGCCGCGACCGGGCCCACCGGCCCCTCGCGGCGGGAGGGGTCGGGGTGCATCGGGTGGGTCGGCAGGTAGGGGACCAGGTGCGCAGCCACGGCGACCGGTCCGACACCCGGGCCACCGCCACCGTGGGGGATGCAGAACGTCTTGTGGAGGTTGAGGTGGGAGACGTCCCCGCCGAAGCGGCCGGGCTCGGCGAGGCCGACCAGGGCGTTGAGGTTGGCCCCGTCGACGTAGACCTGACCTCCGTGGTCGTGGACGATGCGGCACAGCTCGCCGATCCCCTCCTCGTAGACCCCGTGGGTCGAGGGGTAGGTCACCATGATCGCCGCCAGCCGCCCGGCGTGCTCGGCGCAACGCCGGCGCAGGTCGTCGAGGTCGACGGTGCCGTCGTCGGCACTGGCCACGACCACCACCCGGAGCCCTGCGGCTACCGCCGAGGCGGCGTTGGTGCCATGAGCGCTCGCAGGGATCAAACAGACGTCGCGCTCCGCGGCACCCTGGGCGCGGTGGTAGGCGCGGATGGCGAGCAGGCCGGTGAGCTCCCCCTGGCTCCCGGCATTGGGCTGCAGGCTCACCGCTGCGTAGCCGGTGAGCGCAGCCAGCCAGGACTCGAGGTCGGCGGTCAGCCTCGCATAGCCTCCGGCGGCCTCGGCCGGGGCGAAGGGGTGCAGGTCGGCGAAGCCCCGAAGGCTGATCGGCTCCATCTCTGCGGTGGCGTTGAGCTTCATGGTGCACGAACCGAGCGGGATCATCCCCCGGTCGAGCGCGTAGTCCCGGTCGGCCAGTCGCCGCAGGTAGCGCAGCATCTCGGTCTCCGAGTGGTAGCGGTGGAACACCGGGTGGGCGAGGTGGGCGCTCGAGCGCTCGAAGGCGTCGAGCGGGTCGGCGCCCCGGGGCTCCGGCGACGCAAGCGCTCCAGCCCCGTTGCCACCTCCTGAGCGCCCGAAGGCCCTCAGCACTGCGGCGACGTGCGCCTCGGTCGTGGTCTCGCCGCAGGAGACGGCGACGTGGTCGGCGTCCACCAGCCGCAACCGGAGCTTCGCCGGGTCGGCCGCCGCCCGGGCGACGACGGCCGCCGCTTCGCCGGGGACGCGGGCGGTGACCGTATCGAACATCGCCCGCCCGAGGGTCTCCACCCCGGCCGAGCGAAGGCCGGCGTCGAGCGCCCGGGCCCGGGCGTGCACCCGGCGGGCGATGGCTGCGAGGCCGTCAGGACCGTGGTAGACGGCGTACATCGACGCGACGACAGCGAGCAGGACCTGCGCGGTGCAGATATTCGAGGTCGCCCGGTCGCGCCGGATGTGCTGCTCCCTCGTCTGCAGGGCCAGCCGGTAGGCGGGTCGACCGGACGAGTCGACCGACACCCCCACCAGCCGACCGGGCAGGTGGCGCTCCAAGCCCTCACGCACGGCGATGTAGCCGGCGTGCGGGCCGCCGTAGCCGAGTGGCACACCGAAGCGCTGGGTGGAGCCGACGACCACGTCGGCCCCCCACTCACCGGGTGGGGTCACCAGACCGAGCGCCAGCAGGTCGGCCGCGACCACGACCATCGCCCCGCCGCCGTGGGCCTCGCCTACCAACCCCCGGAAGTCCCGCACCACGCCCGAGGCGCCCGGGTACTGCAGCAGTACGGCGAAGAAGCCGTCCTCGCCGGCGCCCTGCGCGGGGAGGCCGGCGTCGACGTCGAATAGCTCGACCTGCAGCCCGATCGCCTCGCAGCGGGTCCGCAGGACCGCGACCGTCTGCGGGAAGGCGTCGGAGTCGACGAGGAGCACGCGTCCGGGATGGCGCCCACCCCGGCGGACCACCCCGATCGCCTCCACTGCGGCGGTCGCCTCGTCGAGCAGGGAGGCGTTGGACAGCGGAAGGCCGGCGAGCTCGGAGACCATCGTCTGGAAGTTGAGCAGCGCCTCCAGGCGACCCTGGCTGATCTCGGGCTGGTAGGGGGTGTAGGCGGTGTACCAGGCCGGGTCCTCGAGCACGTTGCGCCGAATGACCGCAGGGGTGATCGTGGTGTGGTACCCGAGGCCGATCATCGCCTCCCCGGGATCGTTGGCAGCTGCCAGCCCGGCCAGCTCGGCGAGCACTTCGGCTTCGCCGGCCGCCGGTGGGATGGTCGTCTCCAGGCGCCGGCGGATGCCCGCCGGCAGCGCAGCGTCGACCAGCTCGTCGAGCGACCCGTAGCCGAGCGAGGCGAGCATCTTGGCCCGATCCTCCTCGGTGGTGCCGACGTGGCGGTCGACGAAGGACCGGGGCTCGGTACGGGGGGACTGCTCGAAGCTCATCTGACCTCCGGGAGGCGCCGGCGCGGCCGGCGGGCGCGCCACGTTCAGGGCTGCTCCCCCCTCTGTCGTCGGTGCCTGAGAGCTTCGCCACCCCATGGGGGACTTGCACCGTCGGCGCGGGGCTCGTGGCCCCGTCTCCTCAGAGTTGCCTCGCCGGAGCGGTCGTGGTGCCTGAGAGATTCCGGGGAGGTTGCTCCTTCGGCGCCCCGCGACCGGCGGGGGCTCTCCCGCTCCAGGTCTACGGCTCTAAGTTGTCGAGCCCCACCCTAGCTGCCACCCGGCTCCTACGGCTGGACGTCGCGGTCGGGCCGGGCCTCTTGCACCCAGGTACTCCTGGCGCGAAAGTACGGGAAGGTCTATGAGGCGCATCGTGTTTGTGGCACTTTGGGCGTTCGTCCTGATCTGCACCATTGGCGGCTGCGGGTCGGTCTCGCCGCGCAGCGCGCCGCACCCCAGCGCGCCGAGGACGGCGACCACCGTCGGGTCGAGCACGACCACCAGCTCCTCGACGGCGAGCCCCGCCAGCTCGGCGGCGAGCCAGACCACCTCGACGGCTGGCCCGCCGGCGACCACGACGCCTGCTTCGACGACAACGCCTGCTTCGACCACGGCGTCTGCTTCGACCACCGGGTCGACGCCACCCCCGACCACAGCACAGCTCTCGCCGACCACCACCGCCGGGATCGACACTGCGGCCGTCCCGAAGGTCATCACGGTCGCCTACGTCGATGCCGTGCTCGCCAAGCTCGACGCAATCCGGGGTGACGCTCTTCGTTCAGCCGTAGCCGCCGGCCAGGTCACCCGAGCAGCCATCCGCGATTATTATGCGGTTCTAGATCAGAGCCTTGCTCAATCCGCAATTTCCGCTCTCGGAAAATCCGCGCGACAGGCTTTTCCTTATACTAGGCGACCACCCGGAAACGCTACAGTAGTTGTCCGGGAACTATTGTGGGTGTCTCACTCATGTATCGTGGCGAAGACCAACACCAATGCTTCGGCTGTCGATACCGTCGTGTTTCGCCTCCCCCCATACCAGTACATTGTGCTCCGCCGAGCTGGAACACTAAATCGCACCGAAGGTAACCCGACGTCATGGCAGATCGTTTACGCTGAACAGTTCGAGCACCCACTGAGGAGTGCCCCCCTATGCGTACCCTGATGACGCTCTCGGTCAGCATTTTCGTTGCAATCGGGATCACGGCTGGTCCTTCGCATTTCGCTAGCGCTGCGACGCCGCCCCCTCCACCCCCTTCTGGGTGTTTCTGGAATCCCGCTTCGAACTCGGTCATCTGTGCAGGCTCGAGCGGCAGCGGGGCGTCGGGCTCGCTCGGCGGCACGACGGGCACATCGGGCTCGGCGCCCGGTGGCCAGCCACCACAGACCTACATCCAGATCGGCTACCTCGAGGCCGCGGCTGCCACCCATCCCGTGTGCTGGGTCTGGGCCGAGGACGACGTCACCGGGGACAGCCAGGAGCTGATCGGCGAGATCGAGCAGTTCTGGTCGGTGGTCGAGCAGGTGTTCCCGCCCTGCCCCGGGGTGGTGGCAACCACGGCCCTCCAGTGGGCCTTGGAGTACTGGACCGCCTTCTTCTACACCAAGCAACTGCCGAGCCCGCACCCGCGGGTCCCTCCGGGCTATGCGATCACCGGCCTGCCCGCCTACCTGGTCTGCGGCGACGCCGACATCGTCACGGTCCAGCGCCCGACTCCCCTCGGGGAGCTCACCATCACCGCCCAGGCGACCTACGACGTGAGCTGGGGTGACGGCACGACCTCCGACGGCCTGAGCGGGCCGTGCACCCCTTGGCCCGACGGCGCAGTGGACCACACCTACGACGACACCGGCACCTACAACGTCGACGTCGAGCAGGTTTGGCACGTCACCTGGGCCCTCGGCTCCGACAGCGGGAGCTTCGGGGACGTGACGACCACCGGCGCCATCGAGGACCTGGGGGTCCGCCAGGTCCAAGGAGTGGTGACCGGCTGAGCGCCGGCCCCCGGGGGGCTCGGGGCGCCCCCACAGGGACGGCGCCCACAGCGGCAGGCCGGGCCGGCGCATCCCGCCCGGGTACGCACCATGATGTAGCGATGACCACGGCCGAAGAACCTGCCGGGGGAGCCGAGGGACCTCTCGGGGGCGTGCGGGTCCTCGACCTGAGCACGGTGGTGATGGGACCCTATGCCACCCAGGTGCTCGGGGACCTGGGGGCAGACGTCATCGTCATCGAGGGCGCAACCCTGGAGACCAATCGGGTGATGGGTCCCGGCCCCCACCCTCAACTGAGCGGCACCGCTCTCAACCTGATGCGCAACAAGCGCAGCGTTCGGATCGACTTCAAGCACCCGCAGGGTCGCGAGGCCCTGCTGCGGATCGCGGCCAGCTGCGACGTCGTGATCACCAACCTGCGTCCGAGCGCCCTGCGGCGCGCCGGGCTCCTCTACGAGGACTTGGCCTCCCGACGCCCGGACATCGTCTACTGCGAGGCCCACGGCTGGCCGTCGGACAGCGAGCGGGCCGACGACCCCGCCTACGACGACGTCATCCAGGCCGGCACGGGGGTGGCCGACGCCTTCCTCCGCCAGACAGGCTCGCCGAGCCTGGTGCCCACGATCTTCGTCGACAAGCTGTGTGGGCTCACCATCGCCTACGCCGTCATCGCCGCCCTCTTCGAGCGCGAGCGCACCGGTCGAGGAAAGCGCATCGAAGTGCCGATGAGCGCGGCAGCAGCGGCATTTATCCTGGTAGAGCACGGTGCCGGGGCGATACCCGAGCCTCCGACCGGTCCGCCTGGCTACTCCCGGATCCTCTCGCCGTACCGCCGTCCTCAGCGCACGGCCGACGGTTGGATCCACGTCCTCCCCTACAGCCGGAGCCACTACGAGGCAGTGTTCGCCAGCGCACCGGCAGACCTGCGCGTCGACCCGGAGCTCTATGGCTCGGCGCGGGCCCGCATAGCCAACGCCGACCGGCTCTACACCCAGCTCCACGCAGTGCTGGCCACCAGGTCGACCGGCCAGTGGATGGCGTACCTGCGGGCGCAAGGGGTCCCCGCAACCGAGATCACGAGCCTCGACGACCTGGTGGCAGGCCTTCCGCTCGCCGAGCACCCGGTCGTGGGCAACTACCGGCAGATACCGCCACCGGTGCGCTTCGGGGGGGAGCCGGACACCACCCGTGCGATACGCCGTCCGGCCCCACTCGTCGGCGAGCACACCGAGGAGGTCCTGGCCGAGGTCGGCCTCGGTGCCGCTGAAGTCACTGCGCTCCGGGAGCTGGGTGCCATCCCACCCGACCCGGAGGACCGATGAGCGCCCCGGATCGCCCGAGCCTCAGCATCAGCGCCTCCAGCGCGAGCTGCTCACCCGGGTTGTAGGCGAGGTCCCGGCCCAACGAGTCGATCGCAGCGATCGCGTCGAGCGCCGCCGTGCGTGCCGAAGGGTCGACGAGGCGGTCTCGGTAGGCCCCGGCGAGGACCCCGAGCCCCATGCGCAGCTCGTCGGTCCGCTGGCGGCGGACCTCGCGTCGGTGCCGGGCCTCGAGGTCCTTCGCCCCAGCTGCAGCCGCCGAGCGCGCCGAGCGACCGGCCTTGCCGTTGACCGCCACGGCTCGCGCGCTACGGCCCTCCAGGTCGGCCAGCTCCTCGGCCTGGCGGGCCACCAGGGGAGCAACCGACGCCTCGAGCAGGCCGACCAGCTGGGCGGCCACCGCTGCGGCGGTCGCGCCGGTCCCGTCGAGGCGGGTGGGCACCGACCGCCACGCCGCGCGGCGCACCTCCACCTCGGGATCGGCGGCGAGCAGCCGTGCTCGGTCGAGTCGCCCGTCGGCAACCTCCGCCAGCTCCGCCGCCCGGTCCGGTTCCACACCCTCACCGACGAGGATCGCGGCGACCTCGCCGACCGGGATAGGACGGAAGTCGACTCGCACGCATCGGCTCGCAATGGTCACCAGCTCGGGTGGCACCAGATCGGCCAGCACCACGAACACCGTCGACGGAGGAGGTTCCTCGATGGTCTTGAGCAGTGCCGGGCCGGCGTCACGAACCAGGTGGAAGTCCTCGAGGACGAGGATCTTGCGCCGACCCTCGACCGGTGATCGCGCCGCGAGACGGGAGACCGCCCGGGCCGAGTCGACGCTGATCGACGCACCCTCGCGCTCGACCACCACCAAGTCGGGGTGGACGCCGGCAAGGACCCTCCGGCAGGAGTCGCAGGTCGCGTCGCCCCCGTCGGGGCAGAGCAACGCAGCAGCGAAGGCG
>JAKARG010000173.1:6601-6898 GCA_021819345.1 Actinomycetes bacterium
TCGCCGCGCGACGCTTGCCGGTGCCAGGTGGACCTACGAACAGGTAGGCATGGACGGGACGGGCCGACGCCGCCCTGAGCGCGGCGATCGCTCCCGCCTGGCCCGGCACCCGATCGAAGAGCCCGGGTGCCGGGAGCGGCACCCCCAGAGGGCCGTCCCCGCTCAGGACCTCGGGGTCTTCGGATGTCACAGGGCGAGGATAGGGTAGAGCTGCCTGGGTGAGAGAGGGGGTCGTGGTCGATCCTCCCGTTCCAGCGGAACGTCGTGGTCGTCCAGGGAGGTACCGGGTGGAGGAGC
>JAKARG010000174.1 GCA_021819345.1 Actinomycetes bacterium
AGCACGCGGGCAGGCCGTCGCGTCTGAGGAGCTGGCGCCCTGGAGAGCATCGGGTACCAGTAGCACGCGGGCAGGCCGTCGCGTCTGAGGAGCCACGTCCCTCGGCGCATCGACAGCCACGGCTTGCAAGCTTCCCCCGGGGAGCGACAGCCGTGCGCGGAGATCGGGTCGGCCGAGCACGTGCAGGAGGCGTTCGACGAAGCCGACGACGTGCGTGAGCGCGTGGCCGTTCGGGCACCTCGCACAGGGGGCGAGCTCGACACGGGCACCGCCGGCGAGCAGGCCGAGCAGGAGGCCGGGGGTGGCCATGGCGAGGCAGGGCAGCGCGACGGGCACAGCCGGCTCCTCGGCGCCCTGTTCCGAGGTGGGCGTGAACGACGCCGGCGAGTGCTCGCAGGTGAGGGCGAGGGCGTCGATCCCTTCGGCGCGTAGCGTCTGGATCTCGGCGGCGATGCCGGCGAGGGCCGCACGGGCAGCGAGAGAGCGCCCGTCGGGCAGGACGGGACGCACCTGCCGCAGGAGGTGCACCGAAGCGGGTCGACGTGAAGCGCTCCACCCTCGACGCGAAGCGCCAGCTCACCGCATGCGGCGAGGCAGGCGCCGCAGCATGGCGTCCCGACGCAACGGTCCTCGTCGAGGACGGCTGTGTGTCGCGCTGCGTCTCGCCAGGGTGTGAGCAGCGCCCGCCGGCTGAGCCCCACCACGATCGACCATTCGAGCCACGTGGGGCCGTAGTGCGCGACCTGGACGAAGGACGAGGCGGTCGGGACGCCGGTCGTGGTGACCTGGGACGGCGTGCCGAGCGAGATGCCCGGCGCGTAGCCGATGTTCGGGAAACGCAGCCCTCCGACGATGAGCTGGATGCGCTCGAAGGCGACGCTCACGAGCCCGAGCGCCGCGGCGAGCGCGACGAACCGGCGGCTCGCCCGGCCGCGGGGGATGGCCACGAGCGCGAGGGCCACGAGCGCGGTGCCGATCTCCATCCAGTAGATCCAGGCGTAGGAGCCGGCGAGGAGCTGGTGCAGCCCCGCCCAGTCGCCGGGCTGGCGCCCGGTGCTCACCGTGACCGCTTCGGCGATCAGCAGGAACAGGTTGATCGCGATGGTGACGGCCAGGAAGCCCGAGAGCCACCGCTGCGCGTCGGCACCGATCTCGAGACGACCCTGGCGCTCGAGGACGAGCAGGACGGCGAGCACGAGCGCGATGCCCGAGACCAGCGCCGAGGAGATGAACAGCGGCGCCATCACCGTCGAGTACCAGTACGGGTGCGAGGGCTGGGTGCCGATGATCCAGGCGGTGATCGAGTGCAGCGCGAAGGCGAGCGGCAGCATGAAGTAGGCGAAGCCGAGCACGATGCGCCCGTAGCGCCGCTCGGCGCGCGCCGAGCCGTGCCCGGCGCTGAACCCGAGCCAGCGGTAGCGGCCCGCGAGGTCCGAGCGCATGTGCAGCCAGAGGTAGACGACGTTGAAGAAGCCGTAGCCGAGGACCACGATCACGTCCCAGATCATCGGCGAGGTCCAGTTCGCGTACACGAACATGTGCCAGAACCGCTGTGGCTCGCCGAGGTCCGGGAAGATGCTGAGGCCCGCCACGATGATCGTCACGAGGCTCGTCCAGATCGCGTAGCGCGAGAGGTGCTCGAGCTTCTCGACGTGGAAGATCGACCCGATCGTGGCGACGATCATCCCACCCGCGCTCGCCCCGACGAAGAACATGAACGCGGCGATGTAGGCGCCCCATATCTGGATGTTGCGCATCGCGGTGACACCGAGGCCGTTGGAGACCTCGTAGCTGAAGGCCCACAGCCCGTAGACGACGAGGGCTACGAGCACCGCCACGGCGGCTCGTCCGGCCCACGAGAAGCGGCGTTCTCGTGCCCGCGGGGGGAGTGTGGCGATGGTGGTCATGGCGTCCTCCTTCTGCGACGTCCCCCTGCGGCCGGTGTCGCCGGGCCGGTCGGGCAGTAATGGGTCTCCTGGGCCTCCTGGATCTCCTGGCGGTTCTCGCTCATGGCTTCACCACCGTGCCCGAGAGGTAGCGGCGCTCGGGATCCACGAACAGCGGCGCGAGCGGCGTCTGCGAACCGCCACCGGTCTGCTTCGGCGGGATGTAGTACACCTTCGGCTTCGTGCCGAAGTCCGGGCGGACCTGGACGACCGGGGCGTGGGCGACGAGCTGGGAGACCTCGCTGTTGGGGTCGTTCAGGTCGCCGAAGACCCGGGCCCTCCCGGGACAGACCTCGATGCAGAAGGGCTGCATGCCGTTGTCGACCCGCTGGTAGCAGAAGTCGCACTTCTCCACCACGCCCTTCGGGCGCGGCGGCTTGGCCGGCGAGCCGACGTGGTAGGTGTCCCCGGTGACGGTGCTCTCGTTCGCCGGCTGCTGGTCGGGCACGCTCCAGTTGAAGACCCGCATGTTGTACGGGCAGGCGATCATGCAGTACCGGCAGCCGATGCAGCGCTCCCAGTCGACCATCACGATGCCGTCTTCGCGCACGTAGGTCGCAGTCACCGGACAGACCTGGGTGCACGGCGGGTTCTCGCAGTGCAAGCAGTTCACCGGCCGGTAGGCGAGCGACAGGTTCGGGTACTGCCCGACCGGCTCGTCGATGCCGCCGGTCGCGGTGAGGTCCAGCCCGGCGGGATCCTCGCCGACGGTGAGGACGCGGTTCCACCACATCCCGAGCGGCACGTTGTTGTTCGACTTGCACGCCACCGAGCAGCTCCAGCAGCCGATGCAGCGGTCCTGGTCGATCACCATCCCGTTCCCGGTGAGTGTGCAGTAGTTGCACACTCCTGCGGCGGCCCGTGAACTTCGGGCCGTGCCGTTGCCTCGGGCTGACGCACAAGCATCAGGCCACCGCCTTCTTAGGGCTGGGTGAGACTCCATCGACATGTTCGACAGAGCCGGTGGCGACAACAGCTTCCCGATCAAAGGGGCGGTCCCCGGCCATAGTGCACCGGGTGGTCTTCCTCCCCCCTCCATCGGCCCTGGGGCCTCCGGCTCGGGCACACCCCCGCGAACTGCGGGTGCCGTGCTTCTTCAGGTCTTTCTTCTCCCAGCCGTAGGGACGCACTGGGAGCTTGGACCAGTCGACCGGTTCCCCAGTCGAGAGCTCGCAGAGCACGACCACACAGGCGAGCTCCGCCAACGACTGCAGGCTGTACGCGGCGTTCAGGTCGCGGTCGATCGCGAGACCGCACTTCGGGCACTTGAACACGCGCTCCGAGCGCTTCAGGTCGTGGTTCACGACCTTGCAGGCAGAGCACGTCTTCGACGACGGGTACCAGCGGCTGGCGAGCAGGAGGATGCCACCGAACCACGCGTGCTTGTAGGAGAGTTGGCGGCGAAGCTCGGCCAGAGCCGAATCGGCCTGGGCTCGGTTGGATCCCCGCTTGCCCCGACCCCTGGCGATCATGCCTGAAGCGTTCAGGTCTTCGACCACGTTCACGCTGTAGGTGCTCACGAGACGGTGAGATTCCTTGTGGACCGGGTCCCGCCGCACGTTCACGGCCTTCGCGTGAGCACGGCGGAGCTTGGCCTGGGTGGCCTTCGACCGCTTGGAGCGTACGTTCCAGAGACAGCGACCGGCGATGTGGGTCCCGTCAGAGTTGAAGCACGCCGGGCTGCCTGTGCGGTGCTGGCGGTCCATGCGGCGCTGGTAGCGGTTGATCGTCTGGCGGACCTGCTTCTCAGCCCGCGGGTTCTCAACCACATGGCCATCCGAGGAGGTGGCGAGGTGCGCAATGCCGACGTCGGTGCCACAGACGCCACGAGTCGCTGATGTGCGAGCTTCCCGCTTCACGATCACGTTGAACGAGACGAAGCGCCTGCCTCCCTCCTCGGAGAGCGTGACACGGAGGATCTTGGCCGTGCCGTCCTCGATCTTGAGGCGAAGCTTGTCCGTCGGCTCCTTCGTCCGGCGTACCCCGATCACCGGCAACTGCACATGATGGCGGCCGACGACACTCACCGCCCCTGTCGTGAAACCCACCGACTGGCGCCCGCGGTGCTTTCGCGGTGGCTTTGGCCAGCCGACCGACGTGGCCTTGCGCGTGCCGTTCCTCGAGTCGAAGTAGTTCTTGAGTGCAAGTGATGCAGCCTCGAAACCAGACGAGTACGCCTCCTTCGAGTTCTCCTTCCACCAGCCGACCCCCGGGACCACGCGATCCGCGTAGTTCCTCGCCTCCACCGCATGCGCCCCTTGGCGAAGTGCGAGGACTTCGAGCACCTCCCTCGCGCAGATGTTCTCTACCGCCGCTTCGCGCTCGGCATCGTCCCTTGCGGTGATGAGGTCCTTCTGGTCGTTCCAGACGTGTCGCATCGCATGCCCAGACCACGGCACCGGGACCATCGTCCTTGCCCACTTGTCCGCGTCCTTGGCACTTGCTCCCTGTCTGAGAGCGAGCACTCGGTAGGTGCTCCTCGCATGGAGCTGGTCTTCTACGAGCCCGAGTCCCCACTTATGGGCGAAGCGCTTGGCACCGAGATGAGACGCCTCTGCCGGGTCGGCCCGCTCCCCGTCGTCAAGGCAGAACTTGTACGCCTGTGCGCACCAGCCCTTGGGGATCTGGAACCCACTCACGGTGTGATCTTCTCACGGGGCTGTATCAGTGCCATCGGCCCCACGTCGTTCTTTGCGCACCGAAGTGCTTTCTCCGCGCGGTTCCGAGCGCCTCGGCGACCGTACAGACGGGCGCAGAAGCTCGTGAGCACCTCTGTCATGTCGCGCACGAGGTCGTCTTCGACCTCACCTGGATCGACCACCTCTACACGTCGCCCCTGGGCCGAGAGCGCGGCTTCGAGATGCTCGACCCCGAAGCGGGCCAGCCTGTCGCTCTGCTCGACCACGATGATCGCAGCAGTCGGGTCCGAAAGGACCCTGGCGAGCTTCCGACGGCGGCCGTTCACCTCCGAGCCGACTTCGGTTACGACCTCGTCTACCGACAAGCCCGATGAAGTGGCCCACTCGGTGAGCCGTGCTACCTGGCGGTCGAGGTCACCACGTTGGTCGTGGCTCGACACTCGGGCGTAGAGCACCGTCCGGGCGTGCTCCGTCCTGCTCGTCCCGGCATCGACCAGGATGAGCCGGCCCACGCGATGTGCAGCGACGGGCAGGGTGCCGTCGCGCCACCAGCGATAGGCCGTGTGCTTGTTCACCCCCACCATCTTGGCCCAGTCGGACAGGTTCACAGTAAACAGACTAGTACACACGTACGCACACTGGTATGCACTCGCTACCCAACAGCTCCATCCCCCAGCGGGCCTTCGGGTACGGGGTCGTCTCGTGGCGGCCGTAGGGGTTCTGCGGGTAGGTGCGGTTCGTCGTCTCCATCTCACACCACCACCTTTCGGGCCTCGACGAGGTTGTCGAAGTACGCACCGTTCGAGCTCAGCTGGTTGACCCAGTTGTTGGACAGATCCGAGTAGCCGGTGTCGTCCTTGGTCTGGGAGCGCTGCTACCCCTTCGGCAGGTTCACCTGGCCCGGGCGCATCTTTCTCGACACCCGGGCCACAGCGACCGTCTTGCCGTAGTCGTTGAACACCTCGACGTAGTCGCCCTGGACGATGCCCCGCGCCCTCGCGTCGGCGGTGCTCAAGTTCACATAGGGCTCGGGGTTGACCTCGCGTAGCCACGGTTGGTCGAAGTAGGTCGTACCGGTCCGCCGTGTTCTGGTCGAGCTCGAGGCAGTGCGCCATGATTGGGAGATGGGACCGAAGGTCACCGGTGAGGCGAGCTCGAGGCGGCGGGGCTGGTCTCGGCCCGTGGCGCTGCCCGATGACGTCGATGATCCCGGCGTCGCCAAGGAGAGGGGCCAGGTAGTGCTGCCCCGCAACGTGCTTTGGAGTGGGCAGGACCTGGTCTGGGACCTGTCGGATCGCCGTCAGCGTGCCCAGATCTACGAGATGGTCCTGACGGAGGGCACTGCTGACGATGTACGGCGCTTCATCGACGTCGATGAGCTGATCGAGCTGTGGTCCGACCTGTGGCTCGCACCCCATGTGCGGGCCGCCTGGTCCGAGCATCTATACCGCCTCCGGGGACTGAGGCTCGCGTGCTGAGCGAATTCCAGCAGGAGATCATGACGATCGTCGTCGGCTCGACGTCCGGTCAACGGCTCGTCCGCACTGTTGCTCAGGATGCGGCGCGTCGGAGAATGGCGACGAGGCGTGCGGTGACTGCTTCGGCCGTTATCTCGGACAGCTTCCAGGTACCGACCGGTCCGCTGTGCCCGTGCTTCTGGCACATGTCACCTTCGGACACCTGCACCTTCTGATCGTAGGCCTCGGCGTCGAGCTGGAGATAGGGGTACATGTCGGTGCTGGGCGCTTCGGGGATCTCGCCGTGCAACGACATCCAGGCAGTCAGGCGTGGGTCGGACTGGTGGAGGACGCCGCCGTGGCCTTCTGCGACGAGCCCGTCGCCGCCGTTGGCTCGGAGCCGTTCGATGACCGCTTCCATGGCCGGCCGGACCTGCTGCTGGCAGATAGTGGCGAAGTCGACGAGGAATTGCTGCCGGCGTGCATGGGCTGCAGCCTCGAGCTCCGCCTCGTGCTGCAGACGCCGGGCGTACTCCTGCACGATCGCGTCGATGGCGGCCAGCGGGTCGCCGTCCGATCCTGCCGTGCGCTCTGGGCTTTCCGTGCTATCGCTCATCACTGGTCCTCCCTGGTTCGAGACGCCTGGCGCGCAGCGAGACGGTCATGGCACCTTCGCCGCACCCATCGACGGGTTCGGCGATGCTGGGCATCGTGACCGGGGGCGCCTGGCTGGGCATCGTGACCGGGGGCGCCTGGCTGGGCATCGTGACCGGGGGCGCCTGGCTGGGCATCGTGACCGGGGGCGCGCCTGGCTTCGGGCTGTCATGGCTCACATCCACGATCGCAGCTTGCTC
>JAKARG010000175.1 GCA_021819345.1 Actinomycetes bacterium
TGATGGCCCTCCTCGTGCTCATGGGCGTCTACATGATGCGCTGGAACGTCGTCGCCGGCGGCCAGATGGCCTCCAAGGTCACCAACGACATCGTGAGCTTCCCGCTCGTGTGGACCGGGTACGACTCGGTGCAGACCGTGCTCGGGGTGTTCGGGGTGGCCTTCCTGCTGTTCCTGCTGTTCGCGTGGCTCCTTCCGTGGAAGACCGGCTTCGACGCAGCCGGCGGCATCCCGCTGCTTCCGGAGCCCGTCACTCCAGCCAGCACGGCGAGCAGCACGGCGCCGATGACCTCGAGAGGAGCATGAGCGTGGGTCCCTCCGACGCCAGCAACGACATCGACGGGCCGGCCACGGACCCCGAAGGCCCCTCGCCGGCTGGGACCGGGGCCGGGGCCGGGAGCGCTGGAGGAGAGCGCGGCGAGGGGGGATCACTCCTGGATCGCCGGTTCAGCCGCCGGACCCTCATGAAGGGGGGCGCGGTCACCGCGGCTGCCGCCGGGGTGACCGCCTGGGGGCTCGATCCATGGCTCGGCAACGCCTTCCACTACGACGGGCAGTACGTCTTCCCCAGCCGCGTGGTGAACTGGCCGGGGGTCACCCAGGTGGTGAGCGTCTGCAAGCAGTGCCACAGCGACTGCGCGCTGGTCGGCTCCGTGTTCAACGGCGTGCTCGAGAAGCTCGACGGCAGCGCGTACCACCCGAACAACACCCAGCCCCATGCGCCCTACGCGACGGCGACCGACGTCGCCGCCACGTGGCCGAGCCAGCACTCGCTGTGCCCCCGCGGTCACGCCGGACGCCAGACCGTCTACGACCCCTACCGGATCGTGACCCCCTTGAAGCGCACCGGGCCCCGCGGATCGGGGCAGTGGGAGACGATCGGCTGGGACCAGCTGATCCGCGAGGTGGTCGGAGGCGGGCGGCTGTTCAGCCACGTCCCAGGCGAGGAAGACCGCCACGTGGGCGGCTTCGCCGAACTGTGGGACAGCGGGGCGGCACGCACCGCCCCCATCGACCCGGCCAACCCGGACTTCGGACCGAAGACCAACGGGCTGGTGATGTTCTGGGGCAGGGCCGAGGACGGCGAGAACAACTTCATCAAGCGCTTCGGTGCCGCCTTCGGCACCGTCAACACGATGCCCCACGTCGCGATCTGCGACCTGAACCACCACGTCGCGACCGAGCTGGCGCTCGATCCGACCACCGCCATGCTGAAGCCTGACATCCAGAACGCCCAGTTCATCATCTGGTTCGGAGCGAACATCACCGAGGCGAACTTCCCCATGCAGACGCTCGGACGCAACGTCGCCGAGGCGAACGTCCGCGGGACGCTCAAGTACGTGATGGTCGACGTGCGGATGGGCAATGCCAACCTGTTCGCCGACCAATGGGTGGTCGTGAAGCCGGGCGGGGACGGAGCACTCGCAATGGGGATGATCCGCGAGATCATCGAGCACGGCACCTACAACGAGGCCTTCCTCGAGGTCCCGAGCGCGACCGCCGCGACAGCTGCCGGAGAGCCGAACTTCTCCAACGCGACCTGGCTCGTCATCACCCAACCCGGCCACCCTCGCCAGGGTCAGTTCTTGGTCGGCTCCGACATCGGCCAGAGCGGCAGCGCCGCGACAGACCAGGTGGTGTGGGACCCGGCGAGTGGCTCGGCCGTGGTGGCGACCGCGGTCAGCACTGCCGCGCTGTGGCCCACCGGCAACCTGAGCACTGCCCCCGTGGTCGCAGGGGGCATCGAGTGCCGCACCAGCTTCCAGGAGCTCTACCAGAGCGCCCAGACGCACAGCATCGAGGGCTACGCCCGCCTAGCGGGGGTGTCGCCCAGCGTCATCACCTCGCTGGCAGCAGAGTTCACCGCCCACGGTCGCCAGGCTGTTGCCGACTTCTACCGCGGGCCCGTCATGCACACCAACGGCGTGCAGGCCGGCCGGGCCATCATGACCCTCAACTTCTTGGTCGGCAACATCGACTGGGCGGGCGGGTACATCGCCGGAGGAGGCGCAGCGGACTTCATGGGGTCCAAGGCCGGTGCCGTCTACGACCTGGGCACGTGGCCGGGCCAGCCCACAGGCGTCCCCGGAGGGGTGGCCATCAGCAGGGAGGGATCCTTCTACGAGCAATCCGACGCCTACAAGGCGGCGGTCTCTGCCGGCAAGAGCCCGTTCCCCGCCCCACGGCCGTGGTTCCCCTTCGGGGTCGGCCTGTGGCCGGAGATCTTCGCCGGCGCCTACCAGGGCTACCCCTACCCCATCAAGATCCTCTTCCAGCACATGGCCAACCCGGCGTGGAGCACCCCAGGGATCGGCGGGTCCCCCGACGCAGAGCTGCCCTGGCACCGGCTCATCACCGACCTCGACAAGGTACCCCTCTACATCGCCTCGGACATCGTGATCGCGGAGAGCTCCGCCTACGCGGACTACATCGTGCCCGACACCAGCTACCTCGAGGACTGGGGCGTCCCTCCGGGATACCCCACCTACCCGACCACCGCGCAGGGAGTGCGCCAACCGGTCATCGAGCCGCTCACCAACACGACGCCTGCCGGCTACCCCATCTGCATGGAGCAGTTCCTGATCGACGTGGCCAAGGCCACGGGCCTGCCCGGCTTCGGCGCCAACGCCTTCATGGAGGGCGGGTCGCTCGACACCCGTGAGGACTTCTACCTGAAGCAGGTCGCCAACATCGCGTACGACCCCACCTTCCACGTGCCGAGCGCGACCGGCCTCGCCCCGTCCGGCCCGGTGCCGGACGCCACCGGCAGGGACCTCGAGACGGTGACGCGACTGCGCAGACGGCACCCGAACGCGCTGCGACCTTCGGAGTGGGCGAAGGTGGCCTACGTGCTCGCCCGCGGCGGACGCTTCGAGGACTTCGTCGTCGGCTACGAGCCGAACCCCGACGTCCTCCGGACGCTGCGAGCGGTGATCGACGCCCAGCTCGTCGACACCGGGGTCGAGGCATGGGCACGCCAGCCAGGCCAGGCCACCCCGCGCGAGCTGCGCCGGGTGTTCCATCGCCAGCTCGACGTGCTCGCAGCCGCGCCGCAGAAGCCTCCCTGGACGGCGCATCGCTGGGGCTCCAAGGGGCTGCCGTGCCAGATCTACAACGCCACCGCGGCCGCCACCCACAACGCGCTCACCGGCGAGGCGTTCCCCGGCACCGCCAGCTACGAGCCGGAACGCCTCATGGACGGCACCCTGGTGGACAGCGTCGACCCTCGCAGCTCGTTCCCCTACGTCATGTCGACGCACAAGCAGCCGTTCCACTCGAAATCGCGCACCATCGCAGATCCGTGGCTGCTCGAGCTCATGCCCGAGGCGTTCCTCGAGGTGAACCCCGTCGACGCCGAGCGTCTCGGCGTGAAGGACGGCGACTTGGTCAAGGTGGCCTCGCCGACCTTTCCCAAGGGCGGCACGGGCCGGGTCCGAGTCATGGCCGGCGTCCGTCCGGGGGTCGTCACCTACGCGGACGCGTTCGGTCACTGGCAGTACGGATCGGGGACCTGGGTGGTGAACGGCAAGCGCTTCGAAGGCGACGACCTGCGCAACGCGCCGTTCCATCTCGTCCAGGCCACGCGCCTCGACCCGAGCCTTGCGGGCGGGCCGGGATGGACGATCGCCTGCGAGGACCCGATCGGCGGCGGTGTCGCCTACTTCGGCACCCGGGTCACCGTCGAACGCGTCTGAGCCGACGAGGAGCCGGCCAACGATGCAGCTCCACATGCCCCCGCGGCGACGGAGCTCCACCCGGCAGATCCGGGCCCAGCCTGGCAAGGACCGCCCCGTCACCGTGGAGCGCAGCGTGCTCGCCATCGCCTGGCTCGCCGACGCGTCGAGCCCGACCGGTCCCGACGTGCGGGTGCTCGACCCCGAGCACCTCCTTCAGCTCGGCGAGACCGAGCCCTGGCAGGCCGTGATCGTGCGTGCCGTGCCCTCCGACGAACGCCTCTACGACTTCGACACTCGCTACGAGATGACCACCTACCCCACCGACCTGCTGTGGGGTCCCGGTCCCGCGCGTCGGGCGGCGGCGTGGTACGCCTCGACCGCGCCGCCACCCGATGCCGTCCGCTCGACACGCCGGGTCTTCGTCGCGCACGTCCACGGCAAGAAGGTGTTCCCGCCTCGTTCGCCGGCGGCAGCCGCATCGGTGCCGGTCCCACTCCGCGAGGGCCAGTGGTACGTCGTTCGTGCCGACACCCCGGCCGACGTCCTCGAATTCGCACGACAGCTCGCCGCCGGCGGGACGAGCCCCGTGAGCTCCTCGGCTGGGGGCCCGGCGGTGGAGGTGGAGTGCAGCGGCGACTGGGCGAGCGTGACGGGCCACCTGCGTGCCTCGCTCGGAACAGCCGAGATGGCCCCGGTGGCGGACTTCTACCTCCCGAGGCGCTGGTCGGTGGACATGTCGACCGGAGAGCGTCTGCGCACGGGCCGATGACGGCAGCCGCCCCGCTCAGCGAGCGTGCCCCGCTCGACGACGTCGGGTGAACCGATATGCGAGCTGAGCCCGAACCTCGGGTCACACTGGAGATCGTGAAACCTGCACCGACCGCTCGGCGGCTCTCCGTCTTCGACCGCCTCGCCGACCGCGTCTCGTACGGCATGGGGACCCCGCTCAACATCGGCGTCTGGATCGCGCTGGTGGCCGGCTGGACGCTCCTGTTCGCGTTGCACGTCGTGGACGCCGACGCGTCGTTCCTGCCCAGCTGGTTCACCGGGACCGCGTTCAACTTCCCGCTGAACCTGGTGACCACCGTGGCGGAGCTGTACATCGGCTTCCTGGTCGGAGCGGCCTCCAACCGCTCCGAACGGAACCTGGAGAGAACCCTCTCCCGCATCGAGGCGCAGGAGGCCCAGATCGCCGCCGTCGAGCAGATCCTGTCCCGGGCCGCTGAGCAGAATGCGGTGCTGATGGCGCAGATCAAGATGGACACGGCCCGTCTCGACGAGATCCACCGCCACCTCGAGACGATCAGCGCCAAGATGGGCATCGATCTGGGCCCGCCCAACATCCCGGCTCCGCCTCCTTCAGGCTGACGACCCGAGAGCGTCCGCGCCTGCGCTCAGGCCGAGAATGGCGATCGCCTCGCTCAGCGCTTCACTCCGCGCAGGACGAGCTCGAGGCCCTTGGTCGCCACGTCCGGAGGGAGGTGGCCTTTCGTGTGGAAGTAGTAGCTGTCGAAGGTCCACTTCATGAGGTGCGCGGCTGCGCCGTCGAGGGTGAGGTCGGTGGTGCCCCCGAAGAGCGTGTTCGAGTAGATGAGCGTGGCGTCGTGGCCGCCGCGGTTGGCGATACAGAAGACCTCGGGCCGGTGCGGCGGGAGGTCGCCTTCCCCGGTCAGGTCGCGGCGGATGGCGGCGGCGGCGACGTCGGCTTCCATGACGGCGATGTGGCCGAGCTTCGGCATCGACAGCGCCGCCCCGTCGCCTGCCGCGTAGACGTGCTCGAGATCCAGGTGGCGCATGGCGGTGTCGGTCGGGACGAAGCCCCGCTCGTCACCGAGGCCCCGGGAACGCTGGACCACGGGGTTGCCGGCATAGGGCGGGAGCACGATCGACAGGGCGCTGTCCCAGGCGGTTCCGTCCGCGAAGTGCGCCTTGCCCGCGCTCAGGTGGTCGAGCACCTTGCCGGTCTCGACCTCGATACCCTGACGGTCCGCGAGCTGTGCGACCCCAGTGCGGACCTTCTCCCCGACGTCTTCGAAGAAGACGGCTCCAGGGCTGAACACCCGGATCGAAGAGCCCTCTCGCAGGCCTCGGCGGCGCAGCTCATGGTCGACCATGAACATGATCTCGGCGACCGGGCCCTCGCAGGGTGCGGCGAGCCGGGGCACCTCCACCCGGCTACCCCAGGAGCTCTCGGCGGAGCCGATCACGACGGGCCCGCCCCTGAAGGCCTCGAGAGCCTCCGCCAGGCGCGGCGCCTCGGTGTCGTCGCACACCGAGTAGCCGAAGTCCGAGAAGCCTCCGATCGCGGCGTAGTCCTTCTGGGCACCGAGCGCGACCAGGACCGCGTCGTAGCGCAGGTGGTCGGCGTCGCCGTCGCTGAAGACCACCCGGGAGCGCTCGAGGTCGATCTGCTCGACACTGCGGTTCACGAAGCGCGCGCCGTGACGGGCAGCGGCGTCACGGATGGGGAACCGGGCGTGCTCGACGGGCCTGCCGGCCAGGGCGACCTCGGGCAGCGCCGGGCGGGCGAGGCTCGTGGTGCGCGCGTCGACGAGCACCAGGTCCAGACGATCGCTCAGATCGTGCAGGCGGTAGAGGGCACGCAGGCCGGCGAAGCCGGCCCCGAGGACGACGACGGTCGGACGAGCGCTCACGATCCTCCTTCAGGGTCACGGGACATCATGCCCGACTCGGCACAGCGAGCCGGGAGGGCGTGCTGGCGAGCAGCTCGGCGTAGGGGCCGGCGCGCCGGGCGAGCAACGGAGCGGGCCCGTGCTCGACGACCCGGCCGCCGTCGAGCACCACCACCTGGTCGAATTCCTCGAGGCCGGCGAGCCGATGGGTGATCCACACGAGCGTGCGCCCCTCGGCATAGCTGCGCACCGCATCGCGCACGAGGGCCTCGGCGTGCTCGTCGAGGTGGGCGGTCGGCTCGTCGAGCACCATGACCGGTCGGTCGGCGAGCAGCGCTCGGGCGAGGCCGATGCGCTGGCGCTCACCCCCAGAGACGCTGAGCCCGCGCTCGCCCAGTTCGCTCGAGAGCCCCTTCGGGAGCCCGGCGAGCCATGCACCCAGGCCGAGCGCTTCGAGGACCGCAACAAGCTCGGCGTCGGTCGCCGCGGGGCGGGCCAGGCGCAGGTTGGCCGCGACGGTCGTGGCGAACACATGGGGGTCCTGGGGCGCCCAGGCGATGCGCGACCTGACCTCGTCC
>JAKARG010000176.1 GCA_021819345.1 Actinomycetes bacterium
AGCCAGATGCCTGCCTCGCTCGTGAGCCCAGCGCACCGCATCGTCGCGGCTTGCCCGCACCGCCCGGCACAGCTCGGGCCACGACGCCAGGGCACTGAGCTCGGGCCAGTCGAACAGATGCTGGTGGACAATGACCATCGCGTCGATGCGCCCGTCTGGGGCATCTGGTGCTTCGAGGGTCCCGAGTGCCTCAGCCGACTCGAACACCAGGATCCGGCGCCACCACGACAGCCACTGCGTACCGGCTTCCCGGCGAGCTTCGGGCCCGAGCCCCGCAGAGCAGTCGGACAGCTCGCCAGCCACCGGTGGCGGGACGAAGGGGTCCTCTGGCACCACCAACTGACAGGAGTCGCGCACGAGAAGGGCGAGGTGCAGAAGCGTCGAGTTGTCCCCGACGGTCAGGCGCCACGATCGCTCGCCGGCTCGCTCCATGCGACCCTCCTCTTCGCCGAGCCACACTACCAACGCCCCGTTGTGCCGACGGGCGCACATCGCCCATGCCGCTACGGCGCTCCGCAGCCTACCCTTCGACCAGTCCCATCACCGCGTGCACGAGCACGAAGCGGGCGGCCCGATGCGGGTCTTCGCTGCGATGCAGCGGGGTGCCGCTCCCGCCGTGCACGCCGTTGTTTCCGATCCGCTCGGTGCGGATCTCCCCGGAGTGCCACCTCGTCGGGTGTTCCAGCCACGCTTCAACGGTTCCCCGTGAGGTGTCGATCAGGACGTAGCCGGTGTCGATCAGCTCAGCAGTGGCCTCCTCGACGAGGCGGTCGATCCGTTCCTCGAGGCGGCTGAGTGGGTCGGTCGGGGAGGCGGGGAGCGCTTCGATGCGCCCGTCGGAGAGCACGGCGTCGACGAGCGCGGCGCTCCCGCCCACGTACGTCCAGGGGAGGTCGATCCCCGACGCGACGAACCAGGCTCGGTCCGCCGGCCACGCCAGGTTGGTGGTTTAGTGTGGGCTCAGCCCGGTGGGGGCGGTGATCGCCTCGACGGGACCGGCGTAGCACAGATAGTCGCGCTTGGGAAGATGAAGGAGCGGTCCCTGGCGCACGCCGGCCGGGATCGGGTCGGGAAGCGGGTCAGCCGGCGGGGAGCCCACCGCCACGAGCGGCACGCCGGGGTAGCCGTAGCCGTCCCACAGCCCGAAGAAGCACTCCTCGGGGGTCGACGTGTGACGCCGCAGGACCTCGGCGAGCACGTCTGCGTCGGGAAGGTAGAGCCGGCCTTGTTCGGGCCCCTGGCTTCGCCACGGCGCCGGTGCCTCGGGGCGAACCCCTGGGAGTGCGATGCTGTGGAACTGGGCATCGGGGCGAAGTGCCACGCCGCTCCACCTGGCCACCTCGGACCAGCGCACCAGCCGGTCACCGGTGCCCGGCTCTTCGGCGGGGTGCAGGATCCGGGCATACGCCAAGAACCCGGCAGGGACGACCGAGGTGACCGACTCGCCGAAAGGCTTGAGACGCTCGGTAATCCAGTCCCAGTCCTCGCCCGGGATGGTCCACGTCGCCGGTGGCAGCAGCTCGTCCACCACTGCAGTATCTCAGCGGGACACGCGCCGAACGGACGCTCAGCTGGGCCCGAGAAGCTCGCGCAGCTTCTCGTGGTCTGCTGCGCGGTGCGGCACCTGGACGCAGAGGGTGAGCGAGGGGTGGGCCGCCACCTTCAGCTCGGTGACATCGAGCCGGATGACCCCGAGATGCGCCCGGCGAAGCGCGATCTGGGTGGTGAGGGCTTGCTCGATGCGGTTCTTCGGCCACCAGGTGCGGAACTGCTCGCTGTGCTCGGTGAGCTCGCCGATGATCTCGGCGAAGCGAGGGTCGCCGGGGTGCTCTGCTGCGACCTCGTGGAACTGGGCGAGGAGGTGGCGTCCGCGCTCTTCACGGCCGACGACGCCAGCAGTAGCGGTGCCCTCGGCAAAGTAGAGCCACATGAGGTTGCAGCGTCGGGCGGGGAGCGAGCCTGGATCCCAGAGCCGGTCGAAGGGCTGGTTCCAGGCGGCGAAGTCGAAGTGCAGGTCGAGCAGGCAGGCCGGTGCGGGTTCGATGGCCAGAAGCAGGCGGGTGAACTGTGGGTCGACCTCACCAGTCGTCTGGTCATCTTCGGGCACCGGGAGCCCGGCGAGGCGTCGCAGGTGGCGGTGGGACTCGTCGTCGAGTCTCAGCGTCCGGGCGATGGCGTCGATCACCTGGATGCTCGGCATCCCGGGTTGGCCCTGTTCGAGGCGCGTGTACCAGGTGACGCTGACGCCGGCAGTTGCAGCGACCTCTTCTCGGCGAAACCCTGGGGTGTTGCGCCGTAGCGGGTAGGAGTCGAGGCCGAGGTCTTCAGGGTGCAGGTCCGCCCGCCGGGCGCGCAGAAACTCGGCCAGCTCGGTCCGCCGTTCGGCGGCGGGGTCGGACTCTGCGGTCCGCATGCGAGAAAGCCTATCGCTCGCCTGGCACTGCCAGGACGGGGACCCCTGCGCCTATCACTGCGAGGACTAGCACTGCGAGGACTATCACTGCCAGGACTACGAGTGACAGGACCAGGCAAAGCGACCGGCCGCGGGTTTACGGTCAGGTTGGGCCGGTGTCACCGTGCGCCGAAGAGTCGTCCCCGGCGAGCGTGCCTCGGGTTGCTTCCGCCAGCGGCGGCGCACCGGCTCCGCGTCGAGGACGGTTCGGGTCACGTGAAGGCGATCACATGAAGGAGAGCTCCACAAGCAAGGTGAAGGGTCCAAGAACTCGATGCCGGAGGCGCGTGGGAGCTGTGCCGGGACCGAGATCCGTCGGAGCAGCCGATGGCACGAGCGCTTTGCAGGTACTTCGAGTAGGACGTGATGGAGGCCGGTGGCTCATCGTCCAAGCTGTGGATCGTGGCGGACGGCCAACGCGTTCAACGCGCTGCTCGGGCCCCGGGGTGCTGACCTCAGGCAGCCCGGTCGTATTCGTGGATGATGCCGCCGAAGATGTCACGCCGGCAGATCTCGCCGGTGTGTGGTTGGTCATGGCAAGGCAGCGGGGGTGCAAGCTGGCGTCCGCGGTGCGGGCGAGCCTCGTTGTAGTGGCGGACGCCCGTCAAGATCCATGTCTCTCATCGAGTGGATCAGCGAGAATATGAACTTTGTCCCTGGGGCGACCTGAGCATCTGGTCGACTCGATGTCAGTGGGCACCGGCATCACGGTAGTCCTGCCCCCTATCGTGCGACCGACGGATCGAGAGGTGCAGCCGCTGCCGGGAGTGCGCCGTTCTCGTCAAGCGCCAGGCCACGGAGCCGGTCCGGCTCTGAAAGCCGGTCCCGCGACCAGTAGCTTGATCTCGTGCGTCGCTGCCTCATCAACTGGGACTATGGGGCATCGGGGATCTGGCTGCTCCCGAGCAAGCCGAACGCCTGCCAGCCGTCGTTCGAAGGCGTGCTCTCTCCTGCCCTCCACGGGGACCTGAAGCGATGGAACGATTGGGGTGAGCGACTCTTCAATGGGCGAGTGATCGAGCCAGACCAGGAGCAGGTGAGCCGCTGGGAAGCCATGAAGCGCGATCTCGCCGAGCGGGCACAACGCGAGCTCGGTGAGGAGTGGGAAGTCCTCTACCAAGACGCGCTCGCATGGACCTGGGTGAGCCGACCGAACCGCGACCGCCCGTAGAGCAAAGGGGAGACAGCACGGTGCAGGGCGAAGAGGAACCATCCCAGGTCGTCCTCGAAGGGCGCGAGCCCGACGGCACCACGTGGGCGGTCGACGTCCGGCCAGATCCCACCTGTGACGACGGGCTCTACACCTTCGTGCGCCGGACCGCCGTCGACGGGCGGTCGGCGCGGTCGGGAATGGGAGGGCCGAAGCTGTACGGCGATGGCGTCGTGAACGTCTGGGCTGGCAAGAGCGACGGCACTCCACCGTTCGTTCTGATTCGTGGGGTTCCATCGATCGAAGAGGCCACGGTGCTCACGAATGGAGGCGAGACCGTCCATGTCACGCTCTCGCCGGAGATTGAGGAGTTCGGTCTGCGCTTCGGTGCTGCGGCACTCCCCGAAGACGATCCGCCCGAGACCCTCAGCGTGCGACTCGGTAACGGACGCGTCGTCCAGGGCGAGGTCCCTTGGCCTAGACGCCCGCCGTTCCCCTGATCCGTCGCCCTCAAAGCGCACCCCTTTCCGCCCATAAGGCTTTCGGAAGGATGTGCCCTGAACGCCGGGAGCGTGACCCAAGTCCGCAGCGAGATCGGCCACCGACCGTGTAGCGTCGCCGATGGCGTCGGGGGCGCCGCCGGGCTCGCGGGAAGGACCAAGTCCACCCCACTACAACCGACAGGGACAACGCTCAGCGTCTCCCTTTGCACCTGCACGCGAGCCCGGGTGCTCAAGGAGACGTCATGCCCGAGCTTCCTTCCCAGCCCAGCCTCGACCACCTCCGGCACCAAGCGCGTCGACTCCTGCGCGACGCCCAGGCCGGCGACCCCGGCGCCCTCGAGCGCATGGGCGCCTGGTCGACACGGCTCACCCTTTCGGCCGCGCAACTCGCCGTCGCCCGCGAGTACGGGTGGAGGAGCTGGGACGCCCTCCGTCACTACGTCGAAGCGCTCGCCTGGATCGCCGAGCGCCGCCACTCGCCTCCGACCGCCATGGACCACGAACCCTCGTCCCCCATCCCCACCGGCGTCTGGCGTGGCGACGGTGAGATCGTGCTCCGCGGGGGAACTCTTCGACCCGGCGCCCTCATCGGCTGGGGAAGTCACGGCCTGCTCGAGGCCGAGCTCGCGTCATCGCTCCTGGCGAGACGGCTCCAGGGTGCGCTGGACGGCGTGGTCGTCACCGACGACCTTGGGACGGACTACGGGCGCTGCCAGATCCGGATGATCAGCAACGGCCGCCGGCTGAGTGGGGAGCCGAATGCGCCCATCGACCTCGAAGTAGCAATCGAGCCAGCGCCGCCTTCACCGGCGGGTTGGGTCGAGCTCCTCGGGATCAACGGGCTCTCGTGTCGGCTCACGGCGTCGAGCACCCGTGGCCGGACGCAGACGTCGCCAGCCCCTGATCCAGCGGAGCGTGAAGTCCGAACCTTGGCCCACTCGGTGCTGAGGGCCGCCCTGTTCGGACCGGCCAAGGTGATCCCCCATCGCCGTGCAGCGGTGCTGGCACGAGTCGGTGAACTCGAGGAGGGAGCAGCGCCGCCGGCACGTGAAGCGCTCGCAGCTCTCCACCGGCTCTGCGAGGTCGTCGCTGACTCGAGTGCCGACGTGTCCGGGTTGCCCATCGAGTGGGCAGCGATGCTGCGCAGCGGCCAGAGCCACGACGGTCCGGAGCGCCACTACCGGCTCGGGATGACCGCGCCGGTGATCGAGGGGGTCGAACTTGTGGTCGGTGCGCTCATCTCGGACCCGTCGACTTGGCGGTTGACGGCCAGCGCGTCCCCCGGCTGGTGGAGCGACACTGCGGTCCGGAACCAAGAAGTGGCGATCTTCCGAGTCTTCGCTCGCGACGATCTCGGCGGCTCCTACGTCGCCAGCTTCATCGCCACGGAGGCAAATGGCCTCGATGACGTCGAGATCCGGTTCCGTCCCCGCCTTGCTCCCGACGCACGCGGTGTCGAGGTTGTCTTCGAGGCGGCGAGTGGATCGCTGAGAGTGTTGGTGGACCTCGGAGAGGCCTGATGACCGATCGCGCACACGCGGCGACGGGTGGTACATACCGGGTGTCCCCGAACGTCGCCGGTACCGGCGACGGGACCTGGTGCCTGCCGCCGGCCGGGAGACACTGCCGCCAACCGGTTGTCGAGATCTCGCAACCCCTGGTGTCATCGGCCGGTCAAGATGCGGGTTATGTCAACGTTCGACGCGGGCGATCACGTCAAGGTGAAGCGGCTGCTCTACACGCACCATGGGATCTACGTGAATGACTATCGAGGCATCGACTTCAGCGGCGGCCGCACTACCTTCGAGAAGCCCAGTCCGACCAGGAAGCAAACAGGGAATGACTCCTACGCCCCTCATGGGTTGTGCTCCTTCAGGGGCGCCCCCTATCAACGAGACAGTGGCGCACCGCTCGCGCCACCGAACGCCCTTCGAGAGCGCACAGAATGCCGACAGCGGACGTACTCGCAAGGTGGGCCGAGTCGTTCTGGTCCTGGCCTCGGAGTGCTGGAGGGCTGAGTGGTGGCCTACAGGCGCGCGATCTTGTCCTGGTCCGATGCGCGGGCGGGGACGTGGACGGACATGGTGAGCCCAGGGTGGGCGGGGAACTTCGCCTCGATGACATCGATGTGAATGATGCCGACGTCGGGGTGGCGGACGGTGATCTTCCCGGTGAGGGCCTGCTCGACGTTGTAGAGGCTCCACCACTCGCAGAATCGCCCGCTCTCCACTTGGAGGGCTTCGATCAGCTCGGCGAAGCGTTCGTCGCCGGGGTGCTCGGCGGCAGCAGCCCGGAACTGCCCGAGGAGGTGGCGGGCGCGTTCTTGCCAGCCGACGGTTCGCCGGGCTGTGGTGGCTTTGGCGAAGTAGAGCCACATAAGGTTCCGTCGTCGCTCGGGGAGCGAGCCCGGCTTCCAGAGCCGGTCGAAGGGGTCGTTCCAGGCGAGGAAGTCGAAGCGGGGTCCGAGCAGGCAGGCGGGTGCGGGCTCCAAGGTGGCGAGCAGCCGGTTGAGCTCGGGGCCGACGTCGTCGGGCATCTGGTCGGGCTCGGGGACCGCGAGGCCAGCGAGGCGTCGAAGGTGACGGTAGGACTCGGCATCGAGGCGGAGCGACCGGGCGATCGCGTCGACGACTTGGGGGCTCGGGTCGACGGGGCGACCTTGTTCGAGCCACGTGTACCACGTCACGCTCACGCCCGCGAGCTGGGCGACTTCTTGTCGGCGTAGGCCCGGGGTGTTGCGCCGACCACCGACAGCGTA
>JAKARG010000177.1 GCA_021819345.1 Actinomycetes bacterium
GCGGCGACGCGTCGAGCATCGCAGAGCGGGTCGTCTTCGGTGCCGGGGTCGACCAGCCAGTCCGCGGCGGCGAGCGTGGCCTCGACGTGGTCGGCCCGGGCGAGGATCGGGTTGCCGGTCCCCCAGTTGACGCGCCGCAGCGTCGGGGTGAGGAGCGTGCCGATGGACATGGCGACGTGGTGGTCGAGGACCTGGGCGATCTTTCGCAGGGGGGCGACGTCGGGGTGGTCGAGGGTGTAGATGCGCCCGTAGACGTCGTCGCCGGCGCGGTGCCCCATGAACCGGCGGCGTACGGCGTCTTCGATGCCCGCCGACCAGGCGAGGTCGGTGGCGCAGGACTTCCTGAGCAGGTGGGTGGAGACGGAGAAGCCGAGGTGGTCGGCCGAGAGCTGCTCGGCGACGGCGGCTTCGTCGAAGGCATGACGGTAGGCGTGCTGGCCGGAGCGGTCGGGGGTCTGGATCCCGGGGACGAGGCGCGCCGCCGTGTCGATCTCGCCGGTGTCGGGGTCGGTGTGGAAGGCATCGACGGCGACCCGGACAAGGTCCATGACCTTCTCCGGTACGACGAGGACGCGGGAACCCGCCGCGGTCTTGGTGGTCGCCTTGTACGGCACGGCGACGACCTGGCCGGCTTCGTCTCGCACGCTGAAGCTGCGCCCGCCTTGGCCTTGGACGGCGAGCAGCCCGGTGCCGCCGAGGTCGACGACGTCGGAGACGCAGATGCCGAAGGCTTCGGAGATCCGAAGTCCCATGATCCGCTGGAGCCAGAAGGCGAGCTGGTGGACGGGGTGGAGGTGGGAGGCGAGGCGGGCGCACTCGGCCAGGGTGAGCGGCCGGGGCTGGCCGCCTCGGTCCGGTCGGCGGCGGTCGGCCTTGTCGGCGATGGGGGCGTCGAGGCCTTCGGTGGGGTCGAAGCCGGGTGGGAAGAGGCCGTTGGCCCGGGCGAAGGCGAGGACCCGTCGCAGCACCCACAGGGCGTCGGTCACGTACCCCTGGGAGAGGCCGGCCGGTGCTCTCCGCTTGGCGGAGATGGTGAGCGCCGCCGCGACCGGCACGCGCACACAGCCCTGGGCGTCGCGGTACGCGCCGGGGAGCTGGCCGGCCCGCCAGCGCCGGCGAGCCGTCGGCAGGCTCACCCCGGCAACACGGGCGGCCTCGGCCAGGCTCAGCTCCTCTCCGTCGCGAAACGGCCCTCGGACCGGGGGCGGGCCGAGCAGGGCGCCGGTCGCCTCGGCCCGGTCTCGCCCCACCAGGTGCAGCAGCCACTCATGCGCCATGAAGTAGGTGACATCCGCGATCGTCGTGGTGCGCGGGGCGAACCAGGGGACGAGGAAGCCCTCGACGATGCGTCGGACCCGCTCGGCTCGCTCCGGGCCGCCGCGGCGCAGGTCCTCGTAGGCGGCGGCCATCCACGCCCGCGACAGCGAGGCGATATCGGCCTGCAGGCGCGGCGCAGCCGGGGGACGGGGCTTGGGCCGTGGCGGCTTCGCCGTGCGGAACCGTTCGGGGTCGGGGAGCTTCTCGCCGACGCGGGCGGCGGCGACGGCCTGAGTGAGCCAGGCTCGGGCGTCGGCCTCGCTCGCAAAGGGTTCTTCACGCCGTCGCCCCACGCCGCCGGGCTGGGGGACGCTCGCCCAGAAGCGACCCTGATGGTGGCGCAACGACCCGGTGATCGGCCGGCCCATCAGCTGGCGCGCCCGAGGTGGTCAGCCGCGAGCCGGCGCAGGAAGGCGAGCTCGTCGTCCTGGCGGGCAACGAGGTCCTGGAGGGCGCAGAGGCGCGCCTCGGCCCGGGCCAGCTCGAGTGATGCCGAAGCGGCGTCGCCGCTTGCTGCGCCGCACGTGCCGGATACGGCGGCGCTCGGACCATCGTCGGGGCGGAGCAGGCCGGCGGCCGCGAGGTCGTCGAGCGCGACGAGCCAGCGCTGCCCGTAGAGGCGGGAGTGCGGGAGGCGGCCCGCCCGCCGGGCCCGGACGATCGTGTCGCGCGAGCAGCCGGCGAGGGTGGCGGCCTGGCGCTGGTCGACGAGTCGCCCGGGGGTCGGCGGCGGGTCGACGGTGCAGGTGGTGGTGCGTGCCATGGCGCTTTGTGCCCCTCCTTGCTCGGGGTCGGGTGATGCGGGCTTCAGGCCACGAGGAGGCCTCTTTTGGGCCGACAAGTCAAGGTCACGGGTCCCGCCGAGCTGGGCCTGCGCGACACGGCCGCTCACGGCACGCTCGGGGCCGACGGGTCGTGAGCCACCTCGGGAAGGCGAGCGACGGCTCTGGCCGCGCCCGAGCTGGCGAGGTGCGGCGGGGCCCGGAGGACGAGCAGGTCCTCGTGGGCGACCACCTGGCGGGGGATGCCCCTGGCGCGGGCCTTTCGGACCTGCTCCAGGGCAAAGAACGAGGCGCGGGGCACGAGGTGGTCGTCTCGGAGCGCGGCCAGCAGGGCGACGTTGCGCTCGTAGAGCACGAGGCCCGAGCGCTCCCCGACCCGGGCAAGCGCCCCTGGCAGGTCGACCAGGCGCCCGGCCGACCAGTACGGCCGCACGGTCATGGCCACGAACCCCCCGGGGCGCAGCACCCGCGCACAGCCCGAAAGGATCGTTGCCATGGCGTCCAAGAGCCCCGCCAGGCCGACGTGGGCGAGGTTGGCGGGGTCGGTCGAGTAGCGGTTGTGGGACTTGGAGATCCCTGCCCCGGGGCGGGCGGTGACCCGGCCGTGGAGCGATGCGCCGTAGGGCGGGGAGGTGACCACGAGCGCGACGAGGCCCACGGCAGCAGGGTCGAGGACCGAGGGGAGGTGGCGGGCATCCGCGCAGACGACCTCGCCGTGCCCGGACGCCCCCTGGCTCCTCGCGTGGGCGAGGTTGGCTCGGGCGAGCTCCGCCCAGGCCGGCTCGTACTCGACCCCGATGGCGTCGCGCCCGAGGTGGACGGCTTCGACGAGGGTGGAGCCGATGCCGGCCATCGGGTCCACCACGAGGTCCCCCGGCGCGCTGTAGGTGGCGATCGCGCGCGCCGCGATCGCAGGCAGCATCTTCGCGGGATGGGTGCCGGAGATCTCGACGTAGCGCCCGGCTCGCTGGGCCCGGGCGTTTCGCTGTGCGGTCGGCCAGACCGACAGCGGCAGGTCAGCGGGCATGGGCGGTCTCCTTGCTGGTCGACGTGGGGCGGTGAAAGACGGTCACGTCCTCGTGGGCGACGAGGTGGGCGGGCTCGCCCTTGGCGCGGGCGTGGCGGACCTGGGTGGTCTGCCAGTAGGAGGGTCGGGCGACGAGGTCGCCGTCTCTGATCGCCGCGTGCAGCGCGATCACATGGCCGAGGTAGCCGAACCCGGCGGCTTCGCCGAGGGTGACGGTGAGGCCGGCGAGGTCCAAGGTGCGGCCCTCTCGCCTCGTGTTCTTCGTCACCACCACGAGGTGGCCCCCTGGGCGGAGCACTGCACAGCAGGCGGCGTAGATCTCGGCCATGGCGGCCTCGTAGGCCGGGCCGCGGGCATGTCCGAGGTTGGCCTTGTCGGTCGAGTAGTTGAGGGTGTCGGCCGGGCAGAGCCGCCCTCCGGCGATCCACGCCTGCTTGTCGATCATGCCGGCGTCACAGCCATAGGGCGGGGAGGTGACGACGAGATCGACCGTGCCTACAAGGTCCCCGAGCACGTCGTCGAGCCGGCGGGCATCCCCCTGGCGGATCTCGGCGAGGCGCCGGATCGGCCCCTCCAGCATGTGGTCGAGGTTGTCGGCAGCGAGGGCGGCCCAGCGGGGATCGAGCTCGACGCCGACGCCACGCCGACCCATGAGCGCGGCCTCGGCGAGGGTGGTGCCGATGCCGGCCAGCGGGTCGACCACGAGGTCGCCGGGGGCGGAGTACTCAGCCACGATGCGCCGGGCGAGCTCGGGGAGCATCTTGCCGGGGTGGCGGGCGCATGCCGGCAGGTAGCGCCCGGCGCGTTGCCATTGGGCGGTTCGCTGGGTGACCGGCCAGACGCCGAGGGGCACCTCGGGGCGGGCTCGGCGACAGGTGGTGCGCGGAGTTGGGGTGGTGGTCATGGGCGGCCCACGACCGGGCAAGCGTCACCTAAAGAACATGGGGGAGGGAGGCTGTTTTCAACAAAATCGCTCCGAGAACCGCGACGCAGCCCCGGCCCGCCTACGCGCTGCCGCGGGTTGGTCTTCGGCCTTGAGGTGGGCGGCGAGGTGGAGGTAGGGCCTTTGGTGACAGCCAAGCCCGACCCGCAAGGAGCCACCATGGCACGACCCCCAACGCTCAGCGACGAGGCGCTCGTCGCTGCGCTCTGCGCCCACCCGGAGGCAACCGCAGCCGAGATCGCCGGCCGACTCGGCGCCGGCCAGTCGACCGTCGCCAAGCGCCTCGCCCTCCTCGAAGCCGCAGGGGCCGCGCACCGCAGGGCCGGCGGCCGGGTCGACGGGGTGCGGGCACCGGACCGCTGGCGCGCCCTGCGCACGGCTGAGCCTCAAACCACCCCTCCGGCCGAGGTGACCGCGTCCAGCGAGGCGGTAGCCGAGCCCAGCGCGCCAGAGGGGGCCAGCGACAGACCCGGAGGAGAAGCCCCGGCGGGTCGGCTCGGGCGCGGCGCCCTCGGGGCCCTCGTGCGCGACTACCTCGCCGCCCGGCCCACCGACGCGCTCGGGCCCGCCACGCTCGCCAAGGCGCTCGGCCGCTCCCAGGGCGCGGTGTCGAATGCGCTCTCGGCGATGGCCGAGCGCGGCGAGGTGGTCCTCGTCGCCGACCATCCCCGCCGCTACCGCATCGCCAGGTGAGCCCCCCCGAGAGACACCGTCTCGCCGCCGCTACCCCGCGTCGAGCCCGGCGCGGGGTAGTGGCCGTCTCCGGCGCGGGGCAGTTCGAGATCTGGTGCGGGGTAGTCCGCCCGGCGACTACCCCGCGGCGTGGCGGCGGGACCGCGCACCCAGACGGCGAAGAATTTCTCCGACCGGTCCCGGGGCCTGCTCGACCTCGGGAACCCCGCGGGCGGCCGACGACTACCCCGCACCCTGAGCTGGCCGGACGCGCCCGTGATCTTGTGGCACCCCTTCGCCTACCCCGCGGCGCGCCCGGCGCGGGGTAGGCGCCACCGGGGCCGATCCGGGGGAAAAGCGGGGTAGTCGCAATGTCTCGATGGCAGCTCCAACAGAAAGGAGCTGTCCCATGGCCACCACCGACGATGACGCCCCGTCCCTCTCACCGTTCGACACCTTGGAGGAGACCTTCCGGCTGCTCTGCACCGGGCCCCGCCCCCTCGCCCTCGACGGGAGCGCCGTCCCCGGCCTCCCCGACCGGGAGATCCCCCTCGTCGAGCTGCGTGCCATGCTTTTGCACCCCTCGGTCGACTACCCGGTGCGCGACGCGGCGCTCGGCGCGCTCGTGGCCGCGGCCAATACCGAGGGCGGGCGCTCGAGCATCGGCCTCGCCGGGGTGATGCTGCCGGGGCTGCGCCGGGCGATCTTCCCGCTGTTCGAGGCCCGCCCCGACAAGCTCGACGACCTCGAGGCCGAGGCCATCGTCGGCCTGCTCCGCTCGCTCGAGTGCTGCCGGCCGGGGCGCCCGAGGGTGGCGTCGTGGCTGTGCTGGCGATCCCGGATCGCAGCGGCCCGCCTGCTGCGAAGAGAGCTCGCCGAGCGGGCCGGCCCGGGCGCAGACCCGGTCTCGGCCGCGCCGCCGCGCCCGTGGGGGCACCCGGACTTCGTCTTGGCCCACGTCGTCGCCGCCGGGGTGATCTGCGAGGAAGACGCCGATCTCATCGCTACGACACGCCTGGAGCACCAGAGCCTCGAAGAGGCCGCCCGGGCGCTTCGGATCTCCTACAAGGCGTGCCAGCTGCGCCGGGCGAGAGCCGAGGCGACCCTCGCCGCCCACCTGCGCTCCGACAACTATTCCCCGCTCGACTTTGTTGAAAAACGGCCTCGGACCCCATGTTCTTGTCGTAGGGGTCGTCCCCGCGACGCGAGCGGAGCGGACCGGCGACCGGGCAAGCGTCGCTCGAGCCCTGACCGAGGAGGTGAGAGTGCCCAGCCCGGCCCGCCCGCATGACGGCGGGGACGACCCCAGAGCCCGAGGCCCGACGAGGCCACGACCAAGGAGGCCACCACGACCCATCCCACACCCCGAGACCCAGCCGGCGAAGCGCCGGGGCCGAGCGAGCACGAAGAGCCCCGGGCGGCGCGGAGCGAGCGCCTCGCGCCCCGAGGGCGCCGGCCAGGTCGCCGCCGGACAGCCGGGCACCACCGAGCGCCCGGGGCTCGTATCCCGGGCACGGCACGACGCCTGGGGCTCGTCGTGGCCATCGCCGCAGCGCTGCTGGTCGGGCTCGCCTCACCGGCGTACGCGGCAAGCGGGGCGACCCAGACCCTCAGCGGGCTGATCTCGAACCTCACGAGCTGGATCGTCGGGATCCTGGCAGGGGTGGCCACGCTGTTTCTCACCATCGGCGGGCTGCGCTACCTGACCGCCGGCGGGGACCCTGGCCAGGTCGAGAAGGCGAAGACCGCCCTCAAGTCCGCGGCCGTCGGCTACGCGCTCGCCATCTTGGCCCCGCTCATCGTCTCGATCCTCGCCTCCCTCGTCGGCGGCGGGTGATGCGCCGCATCGCGAGCTTGCAACCACGCCACCCGCTGCTCCTCACGGCGGGCGTCGGCTTCGGGGTGCTCGCCCTCGCCACGGCCGGCCACCGCCCGGCCCCGGCCAGCTCCGCGGCTGCGGGCACCACAGCGATCGTGCTCACCGCCGCCCACACCTCAGTGGCGACCACCGGGACACCAGGGACACCAGGGACGGCGGGTTCCGGCGCGGCCGTGCCGGGCACGTCCGGCTCGGGGACCTCGGGCACCTCCGGTTCGGCGCCT
>JAKARG010000178.1 GCA_021819345.1 Actinomycetes bacterium
ACTCGGGGCCGCCGGCTCCCGGATCCCTCCGCCGGGCGGAGACCCGGCGCTGCTGTGGGTCGTGCACCGGGTGCTCCTGGCGCGCCTGGCGACCCGTTACCGCCGCCACCAGGAGCGGGTCGGACCGTTGGCGGACGCTCCCACGGCCCGCACCCTCCTACAGGTGCTCGCCGACGTCCGCTCCGACGGGGACGAGGGCCGAGCGGCCCTCGAGGAGCTCATGGGAGACCGGGAGGACCTGGAGAGCGCCTCGTCGGCAGGGGTCGGGGTCGAGTCGGCCTTCGTGGTCGGCTACGGTGAGCAGGCATGAAGAAGCTATTGATGCTCGCTGCCCTCGTCGGACTCGGTTTCTTCGCGGCCAAGAAGCTCAAGGTCGTCTGAGCCTGGGTCCGCAGCGGCTGGGTCCGCAGCGGCTGGGGACGGCGCCGGCTCCCCGGCGGGGGGTCGGCACAGGAGGCGGTGGGTCGGCGTAGGAGCCCGGGACCCGGAGGCCGGTGTCATCCCCGCCGCCGAGCCCACCAGGCGCTCAGAGCCGCTGCTGCTAGAACGGCGCCGGTGGCCGAAGCCGGTCGCCACCGCCGTGACCCGGAGGTTCCTGGTTCCATCTCGGGGTCGGGTCTGAGCTCGAAGCGGGCTACCTCCCAGCCCCTCATCAGGGCTACCCGACGTAGCGCCCGATCGGGGTTGACGGCGACAGGGTGGCCCACCGCTTCGAGCATCGGCAGGTCGGTCACCGAGTCGCTGTAGGCCCACGATGCGGCGAGGTCGATGCCCTCCCGGCGAGCGAGCTCCTCGACCAGCTCTGCCTTGGCCGGCCCGTAGGCGTAGCGCTCCATCCGCCCGCTGTAGCGCCCCCGCTCGTCGAGCGCCGCCCGTGAGGCGATCACCGTGTCGACCCCGAGACGGGCGCCGATGGGCTCGACTATCTCCTCTGGTGCGGCCGAGACGAGGACGATCCGCCGGCCGCCGGCTCGGTGCTCGGCGATCAGGGTCACGGCTTGGGCGTAGGTGATCGGGTCCACGGCGTCGCCGATGCCGGCTCCGACGAGACGGCGCACCTCCGACTGCTCCCATCCGCAGGTCACCGACAGCACCGATCTCTGGATGCGCGCCACCCGTCGTGGCCCGGCGCCCCAGCGGAGGTAGACCAACTGGCTCGCTGCCCCTTGCAACAGGCTGCGCCGTCTGAGCAGCCCGGCCCGGAAGAAGGCGGGTGCGAAGGCCATCATCGACGGCCGGGCCAGGACGGTCTTGTCCAGGTCGAAGAAGGCGGCTTCCACGCGAAGATCCTAGAGAATGCGCCAGGGCGCCGGTCACCCGGGCTCGAGCGAGCCGAGCCCTCGGCACCCGCTGCACCAAGGGACGTGGCGGCCGGCGCGACGGCGGGGAGACTGCGACGGGTGGCCGGTCGCGCCGGTGGGTACAGTCCACCAGGGTCGCCCGGGAAACGCCCGGGTGCCCGTCGGGAAGGAAGGCAATGGAGCTCGGTATGGAGGTCGACGACACCCGCCCACCGCACACGGTGCTGGCGGTGACCGGCGAGGTCGACGTCTACACCGCTCCCCGGTTGCGGGAGAAGCTCGTCGAGCTCTCCAGCCAGGGCCACAAGCAGGTCGTGGTCGATCTGGAGCGGGTCGAGTTCCTCGACTCGACCGGTCTCGGGGTCCTGGTCGGAGGCTTGAAGCGCCTGCGGAGCAACGACGGGGACCTCGCTTTGGTGTGCACCCAGCCGCGGATCCTCAAGGTCTTCGAGATCACGGGGCTCACGAAGGTGTTCAGCATCTCGGGCTCGGTCGACGAAGCGCTTGCCGGCTGAGGTCGAGGGCGGCGCAGGTCCGAGGAGATGATCGTCGCCCTGGAGCTTCAGGTGCCGCCACGCCCCGAGTACATCGCCGTGGTCCGCCTGGTGGTGTCCTCGCTCGCCTCGGGGCGGCGAAACCTCGCCGACGAGCGCATCGACGACCTGAAGCTGGCCGTGTCGGAGGCCTGCACCAACGCATTCGAGGCCCACGAGCGTGCCGGGGTCACCGAGGCGGTGCGGGTGCGGGTGCTGGAGGCCGACGAGCGGATGGAGGTGGAGATCACCGACCGCGGTGGCGGGTTCGACCCGGACCGGCTCCCGCTGCACCCACCGGTCACCGATCCGAGCCGCCTCGACTTCGAGCGAGGGCTCGGCATCCCGTTGATCCGGACTCTCGTGGACCTTGCCCGCTTCGAGCCGGTCGAGCGCGGGACCCGTCTCAGGATGGTCGTCTTCGGCGGTCCGGCCGGTGATGGTGGTGACGAGACGGTCGAGATCCTGCGCGCCGTGCTCGCCGACGAGGAGTGAGCGCCGGGCCGGAGCAGACGGTCTGGGTGCTCGGCGACCAGCTGGACCGTCGGGCACCCACCCTCCGGGACGCCGAGCCGGCGCAGACCCGGGTGCTGCTCGTCACGAGCACCACCGCGGCCACCGCAAGAGCCTGGCACCGCCAGCGCCTCCACGCCGTGCTCGCCTCGATGGCCCGCTTCGCCGCCGCGCTTCGCGCCGAGGGCTTCGAGGTCGACGAGCGCCGGGCCCCGACCCTCGCCGAGGGGCTCGAGGCGCACCGCGCAGAGCTCCGACCGCGAAGCGTCCGGGCCGTCGAGCCGACCTCCTGGGACGCGATGGCGATGATGCGTCGCCAGGGCGTCGAGCTCGTGCGCTCCGAGGCGTTCCTCTGCCACCGGGAGCTCTTCGCCCGCTGGGCCGGCGAGCGTCCCGGCCGGCTGCGGATGGAGGACTTCTACCGCTGGCAGCGTCGGCGGCTCGGGTACCTGATGGATGCCGACCAGCCGGCGGGTGGTCGCTGGAACCACGATGGCGACAACCGGCTGCCTCCCCCCAGGGACGGGCGGCGGTGGCCCGAGCCGGTGCTCGACCATCTCGACGGGCTCGACGCCGAGATCGTGGCGTCGCTCCCGCAGGGCTGCGTGGGCGACCCACCCTCCGGTTGGTGGCCGACCGACCGGGCCGGGGCGCTGGAGCGCCTGGAGCGCTTCGTCTCCGAGGGTCTCGCGAGCTTCGGTCCCTACGAGGACGCCATGCTCGCCGGCGAGGCCCGCCTCGCCCACTCGGGCCTGTCCCAGGCGCTCAATCTCGGCCTGCTGCACCCCTCCGAGGTCTGCGACGCAGTGGAGCTCGCCTACCGGGCGGGGAAGGTGCCGATCGCCTCCGCCGAGGGGATGCTCCGCCAGGTGATCGGCTGGCGGGAGTACGTCTGGGGGCTCTACTGGCTGTGGATGCCGGAGTACCGGGACTGCAACGCCCTCGACGCGCGCCGAGCCCTGCCGCCCGCGTTCACCGGCGCTCCCACCGCCATGCGTTGCGTGTCGATCACCGTCGCCGGCATCGTCGCCAGGGGATGGGTGCACCACATCCAGCGCCTCATGGTGCTCGGCAACCTGGCGCTCCTCGCCGGGGTGGAGCCGAGGGCGATGGTCGAGTGGATGCAGTCCGCCTTCGTCGACGGTGCGGAGTGGGTGATGCTCCCGAACCTGGTCGGCATGGCCCTGCACGCCGACGGCGGCCGGATGGCGACCAAGCCCTACGCAGCCGGCGGTGCCTACATCAACCGGATGAGCGACTACTGCAAGGGTTGCGCCTTCGATCCCCGCCAGCGCACCGGGGAGCGGGCGTGCCCCTACACGACCCTGTACTGGGACTTCCTCGACCGCCACCGGCAGCGCCTCGCTCGCAATCCCCGCACCGCCCAGCAGGTGAGGGGCCTCGACCGCCTCGCCGACCTTCCCGAGGTGCGTCGCCGCGCTGGTGTGGTCCTCGACCGACTGGACTCCGGGGAGCTCTAGGTCCAGGCCTCCTCCGAGCCGCTGGCCCGGCCTCGGGGAGGCCCGGCTCGCCACGACGGGCCCGGCCTACGATCCGGCCGTGACCCGACGGGCCGTGCTGCTCTTTGCTGCCCTCGGGATGATCTGGGGGATCCCCTACCTGCTCATCAAGCTCGCCGTCTCCGAGGTGGCGCCGGTGACCCTCGTGTTCCTGCGCTGCGCGATCGGCGCCACCGTCCTGGTCCCGATCGCCGCCGCCCGGGGGCAGCTGCGCCCGGCGCTCGGCTACTGGCGTCCGGTGCTCGCCTTTGCCGCAGCCGAGATCGGTGTGCCCTTCCTGCTCCTCCCGACGGCCGAGCGGACGCTACCGAGCTCACTCACCGGGCTGCTGGTGGCCGCGGTTCCCCTGGCCAGCGTCCCGATCGCTGCTGTCTTCGGGCACTCGGCCCGGCTCGGGGCCCGTGGTGGCGCCGGGATGGCCCTCGGCCTCGTCGGCGTCGGGCTCCTGGTCGGCTTCGACCTGCCCCCGAGCGAGGCCGGCACCACGGCGCTGCTGCTCCCGGTGGTGATCGGCTACGCGCTCGGGCCGGCGATCGTCGACCGCTACCTCACCGGGGTGCCGAGGATCGGGGTCGTCGCCCTCGCCCTCAGCATCGACGCCACCGCCTATGCGCCCCTCGGAGTGCTCTCCTGGCCCTCGCGGCTCGGAGCAGGCCCGCTCCTCGCCGTCGTCGCCCTCGGCGTGGTCTGCACCGGAATCGCGTTCGTGGTCATGTTCGCGCTGGTGGCCGAGGTGGGGCCGGTGCGCGGCACCCTCGTCACCTACTTGAACCCGGCGGTGGCGGTCGTGCTCGGGGTGGTGGTCCTCGGTGAGCCCTTCGGCTGGGCGACCGGTGCGGGCTTCGTGGCGGTCATCGGCGGGTCGTGGCTGGTGCTCGGCCGCAACCCGACCCCCGAGGTGGTCCCGGGCGACTGAGCGATGGGCGGTGGAGCTGTCGAGTTGTCACTTGGCCCGTAAATCGACGGGTTGGCCCGGAGATCGACGAGGTGCTCCGATCGATCACGGGCCGATCGGAGCCGGCCCGAGGCCGTCGAAGAACCCGACGATCAGCCGGGCCAGGACCAACGGGGAGTCGCGTGCCTGCGGCCAGGCATGGCCCCGACCCCGGTAGCCGACGAGGGTGACCACCTGCCTCGCCGTCGTCCCCCTCCAGGTCTCGACCGTCACCCTCCCGCCGGCGAGCAGTCGCAGCGTCGCCGTCGCCCCGACACGGTCCCTCCGCCGCAGGATCGCCGCCGCGCCGGTGACCGAGGGCGCCAGCGCCCCGTTCTGCACCCGGGGGGGGCCGGCCCAAGGGGTACGGTCGTCGGCCGTGCCGCCGGCGACCAGGACCGGGACGGGCGGGCCGTGGCCCACCGGTACGAGCGGGGTGGCGGCGTACACCGCCACGCCGGCGAAGGCGTCCGGGTCGACGGCGAGCATCCGCAGGGCCATCTTGCCGCCGTTGCTGTAGCCGACCAGGTACACCCGACGGGGGTCCACCCCGAAGTGGGACACGGCGTCGGCCACCACCGCCTCCACGAAGGCGACGTCGTCGCTGTGGGTCCGCCCGGAGTACCCGCAGCAGCCCTGACCGGCGTTCCAGCTCTCGCCGAGCCCTGCCGGGTAGACGAGCAGCGCCCGACCCTCGCCGGCCAGGTAGGACAGGCCGGTGCGGCGCTCCTCGAAGGCCGGGGAGGCGTCCGAGCCGTGGAGCACCACGTAGAGGGGCAGTCCCGAAGCCAGGTGGGCCGGAGCGACCACGAGCTCGCTCCTGCGCTGCCCCTGCACCTCGATGTGCCTGGTCCACGCCCGCGCCCCGGGGGGGACCTCGGCCCGGACCGGCACGAGCATCGCCACGCCCATGCCGACCAGGGCGGCGGCCAACGCGAGCGGCAGTCCCCAGTTGCGATCCCGACTCCCCGGGCCGCTCCCGCGCCGGCGCTGGGTCGGTCGAGGCCGCCGGGGGGCCCGCCCGGGATCCCGCTCGGCATCCCGGCCAGGACAGGCGCACCCGGCCGCTCCAGCACCCGAGTGGGGGGCCGGCGGGCGGGCGCCGGCGGGGCGCAGCGCGGTGTCGGTGGGCATCTCCTCTCGCCAAGCTAGGTCCGCTCTCCCGGCCCGACGGGTCAGCGCAGCGAGGAGGTCGGTCCCCGGCGGCCGCGGGCTTGACCTCCAGGAGCGGGGAACCTAGGTTTCGCCGGGGCCAAAAATGACAGTCACCTTGACCAAGCCGGAGCGCGAGACGCTGAAAGCCGTGTGGAGGCTCAGTCGCGCCCCGGGCTCGGACGGCTCGGCCCGCACCGGCGACCTGGCCGGATCGCTGCGGGTGTCGCCGGCGACGGTCACCGCGACCGTGAAGCGCCTTGCCGGGCGCGGCCTGCTCTCCCACACCCCCTACCACGGGGTGGTGCTGAGCGCCGAGGGCGAGCGCAGGGCCATGCAGGTCATCCGCAGGCACCGCATCGTCGAGCGCTTCCTCGCCGACCTGCTCGGCTACACCTGGGCCGAGGCCGACGCGCTCGCTCCGAGCTTCGAGCACCAGCTGCCCCAAGAGGTCGAGGATCGCCTCTTCGTCGTCCTGGACCGCCCGGCGAGCTGCCCGCACGGCTTCCCGATCCCCGGGGAGGGCGGCGACAGCCTGCCGAGCCTGCCGGTCCTCTACGACCTCGCTCCGGGCGAGCGGGCGGTGGTGGCCCTGCCCGGCTCCACCGGGCGGGACCTGGCCGAGTTCCTGGACGGGCTCGGGGTCCGTCCCGGCACAGAGGTGCTGGTGGTCGACAAGCAGCCCTTCGACGGTCCGCTCGTGGTGGGCGTCGCCGGCGAGGACCGGGCCCTCGGAGCCGGGGTCGCCAAGCAGATCTTCGTGAGCCGGATCGTCCCCGTCGGGGAGGGTCCGCCGGGGCGTCGAGCCACCTCGGGGTCGGGCGCCGGACAAGGAGACGGACCGGAGCCGGCC
>JAKARG010000179.1 GCA_021819345.1 Actinomycetes bacterium
CTCCCCGCCCTGCACGAGGTCGCCAGCGCGATCAGAGCCGAGCTCGACGGGCTGACCGACTGGGGCCTGGCCGGCACGATCGAGGGCCAGTACCGCCACGATCTCGTTGCCGACCGAGTGGGGGTGGAGATGCTCGTCGGAGACGGGTTCGGGGTGCTCTCCGAAGAGTCCGGCCTCCACCATCCCGACCGGGAGGTGGTGGTCGCCTTGGACCCGGTCGACGGGTCGACCAACGCCTCTCGCGGTCTGCCCTGGTACGCCACGAGCCTCTGTGCGCTCGACTCCTCCGGCCCTCTGGCCGCAGTCGTGGCCAACCAGGCGAGCGGCACCCGCTTCGAGGCGACCCGGGGAGGAGGGGCCCGTCGCGACGGTGAGCCGATCCGGCCTGCAGCGGTCGACGACCTCGCCGAGGCGATCGTCGGCACCTCGGGATGCCCGCCTACCCCCATCGGCTCGGCCCAACTGCGCTGCCTCGGCGCGGCTGCGCTCGACCTGTGCGCAGTGGCCTCGGGAAGCCTCGACGGCTTCGCCGATTTCGGTGGCCGCTCGCTCGCCCCTTGGGACTACCTCGGCGGGATCCTCGTCTGCCAGGAGGCAGGGGCCACGGTGAGCGAGGTCTTCGGCCGGGACCCGGTCACGGTGGAGCACGGAGCCCGCCGCACTCTCGTCGCCGCCGGGACCGCCGAGCTGTGCGACCAGCTGCGCGCCGAGCGTCGGCGGCACGGCCCAGCCTCCTGAGCCCACTCCACCCGCCCGCTCGGGTCTCGCTGTCGGATCGGGTGCCGCTGTCGGGTCGGGCCTCGCTGTCGGGTCGGGTCTCGGCGGCGGGTCGTCCGAGGTCCGGCCCGGCGGGAAGTTCGCCAGCAGCTCAGGACCCGGCGGAGGCCTCGAGCTCGGACAGCCCGGCACCGAGGTGGACCAGCAGCCGCTGGAGATGGGGCAGCGCACGGCGGTCGCCGGTGAGGCCGAAGTCGAGGCTCCCGTCGTAGCTGGCCGCGGTCACGTTGAGCGCCTGACCGTGCAGCGGGACCGACAGGGGGTAGAGGCCGACCAGGCGAGCACCGTCGAGGTAGAGGGTGCGGCGCGGCCCCGGGACGTTCGAGATGATCAGATTGAACGGGGGCGGCACCACTGCGGCCAGCCCCGGCAGAGCACACGCCGCCAGCGGTGCGAGCTGGGCCGCGCCGAAGACCGCAGCTTGCAGCGGGGTCAGCCCGGCCAGCGCCTCCTTGCCCCGCCGCATCGAGGCCTGGATCCGGCCCAGACGCTCGAGCGGGTCGGGCACCTCGGTCGCCAGGTCGCAGAGGATCGCACCAACGGCGTTCCCACCCTCGCTGCGATCAGTTCCATGGCGCCGCTCGAGCGAGACCGGCGCCATGGCTACGAGCGGGGCGTCGGGAAGGCAGTTGAGCTCGCCGAGGTAGGACCGCAGGGCAGACGAGCACATCGCGAGCACGACGTCGTTGACCGTCCCATCGACGGCCCTGGCGACGGCGCGGATGCGCTCGAGGGGCCATCCCTCGGCGGCGTAGCGACGGGACCCGGTGATCGGGACGTTGAGGATGCTCCGAGGCGCCAGGGGCGGCTGGAGGTCGACCTCGCTCATCATGGCGAGCCACCTCCGTCCGATAGCGGGCACGAGACCGACCAGCTCCGAGGCGATCGAGGCCAATGCCGTCGGCCAACCGGCGAGGGCGTCCCCCGAAGCGACAGTCGGGCCGGGCTCGAAGTCCTTGCCTGCCCCGTCGGACGAGCCGGCAACGGGGGACGACCGCGGCGCCCAGAGCGGGGGGGTCGGCGCATCGGGGGCATCGGAGAGCGCCTCCCCGAGCAGGCGCATGCCGGCCACCCCGTCGAGCAGTGCGTGGTGGAGCTTGATGTAGAGCGCGAAGCGCCCGCCTTCGAGCCCTTCGACCAGGTGCAGCTCCCAGAGGGGGCGCCTGCGATCGATTGGGGTCCCGTGCAGGCGCGACACCAGGGCCAACAGCTCCCTGACCCGCCCGGGCCGGGGAAGAGCCGACAGGCGCACGTGGTGGTCGAGGTCGACCTCCTCGTCGAGCACCCAGCTCCACGCGCCGAGCGCACGGATCGGCCGGTCCGGTCGCCGGCGGAACAGCTCACGCACCTCGCCTGATTCGACCCATCGATCGTGGAGCTCTCCGACCCAACCCGGCCCGGCATCCTCGGGGAGCTCGAATACCTGCAGGGAGCCGACGTGCATCGGCTGCTCCCGGCTCTCGGGGAGGAAGAAGATCGCATCCGAGAGCGGGATCAACGACAACGGCACCACTTCCCTCGAGCGGCACTTCCGCCGCCGTTTCCCCCGGGCACGTTGCGACCCGAGTGGCACCCGAGCCTACGACGGGTCACCGACAACTGCTCCGGGCGAGAGCACGGCCGTGTGCTGGATCAGTCGAGCGGCGGCAGGACGACCCGGTCGCCGACGTAGAGGACGTCGGGATCCCCCCGCACCGGCAGGCGATCGAGGTTGGCCGCCACCAGTGACACCCAGTAGCGGGCCACTGACTCCTGGTCGATCCGAGCCCGCTCGGGTCGGCTCACGTCTTCGGCGCGCGTTCGGGATCCGGAGGTGAGCAGCTCGGTGTCGACCACCGCCTCGGCGATGCTCCAGAAGCTCTCGCCCGGAGCGACGGTCCACACCTCGACCGGCGCCTCCCGGGAGAGCGATCCGGACGCCCTGCGTGGACGTCCGAGCGCAGCTCGGGCCACCGGGGCCGGCGTGCGCGACTGCGTCGTTCGTCCTGCAGGCGACAGGACAGGAGGAGGTTCCAGGCTCACCGGCGAGCTCCGGGCGCCACCAGGCCCAGGCGTTACGACCACCGAGGTAGCCGAGGCGGGACGGGCCGAGCCCTGCGTGCCGGGCGAGGACGGTGCCGGGCAGGCCAACCCGGCCGCGGCAGCGACCGGTTGGGCGGCGAGGGCTCCGGCGGCCAGGACCGAGAGACCCTGCGCGCGCCCCACGAGGACGACCCTCGAAGGGATCTGGACCAGCGCCCTTCGCGTGCCCCGTGCGATGGCAGGGATCAGGATCACGGCATCCAGGCAGGCGCCCGAGGCAATCCCCCCCAGGCGCAGGAGGGCCACGGCGCCGACCGCCGGGCCGGAGCGGACCCACCAGGCGACGAGCGCCGCCGGTGCGCCGATCGGAGGGGTGGAGAGAGCGGGCGCGAACCAGCCGATCGCAACGAGGGCGACGACGAGACCGGAGGTGAGGCCGGCGGCAGCGAGCCCCGACATCTCCGGGTGGCGCTCACCCATGAGTCGCCAGTGCCAGATCGGGCAGCGGGTCGACCACGACAGGACCCCCCTCGGCGCGGGCCACCGAGATCAGGTCGCATCGCGCCCCTCGCGCCACAGCCCCCAAGCTCGTCGCGCCGGGGACGATGGCCACGGGAGTCGCGACCTGCGTAGTCCAGGAGCTGAAGACCCAGAGCTGACCGGTACGAGGGTCCAGGGCAGCCGGAAGGCTCGGACCACAGGCCCAACGACCGAGTGCGATCAGGTCGAAGGGCTGCGACAGTCGCCACCGCCGCCCGTCGGCCGAGAAGATCCCACTGTTCGAGGAGACCGGCCGACACCCTGCGTCCGCCCCGGGGCAAGCCGAGGAGGGGGGCCGGGGGTCAGCACCAGGCTGGCCACGAGCCTTCCCCTGCCGAGCCTCGGCTGGGGTGCTCGGCGCATGCGCCGAGCGTCCGAGAGCCCGGCCCGGCCCCGGCGGACCGAGCCCAGGGCTCTCGCGTCCAGCACCCGAGAGTGCCTCCGGCCGGTCGCCCGTCCCGAGCGGCCTCTCGTGGGGGTGCGTCCCGCCCATGGTCGCGGAGACGACCGCTGCCACTGTCGCTAAGACGAGCAGGACGCCTGCGGCTCCCGCGAGACCGCCCATCCGGCGCCGACCCGACGCCTCGCCCTTCCCCACAGCCACGGAGATCGGCTCGTCGGGGCGCCCCCGGTGCTCCAGGCCCTTCCCTCCTGCGCCGGCTCCGGTCTCCTCGACACGGTCCGCTCCGGGATCGCGAGCTTCGCCCCGCAGCAGCCCCCGGCGCAGCGGATGTCGGTCGAGGCCACGGAGCGGCGGATCGGGCCCGGGCGGGACCTCGGTCGGCGGGGCGAGAACGGCAGTGGGTGCCCCTCGGGCGAGCCCGCGAGCCAGGTGTCGAGCGGTCGCATCCCCAGCCGGCCCCGCAGCATCGGCCAACAACCGGGTGAGCCGGCGCGGGACATCGGCGCCAGCTGCGGCCATCAGCGCCCTTGCAAGGATCCTCACGTCCTCTCGGGCCCCTGCAGGGGACGCGGCCGACGCTCGGCCGAAGCTGCAGAGGACCGGGCGGCCCTGGCCGTCGACCAGGACGTGCTCGGCCCTCGGCGCGCCATGGACGATGCCGAGGTCGTGCAGGTCCGCGAGGACGGTGGCTGCAGCGGCCCCGAGCCCGCAGATCACCTCCGGATCGAGCCTGCCGAGACTGGCGAGGGACCTCTCGCCGACGTCGCGGGTCCAAAGGACCGCTCCGGCGTCGCCCGGGAGCAGCCTGACGACACCCGGATGCGCGGCGCGATCGAGCCACCTTCGCTCCCGCTCCAGTCGGACGACGTCCTCGGCAGACGCCGGCTCCTTCCTGACTGCGGGGACACCCTGATAGAGCGTTCGCTGGCAATACATCTGTTCACACGTTACAGCATTCGTTGGGCTGGCGTACACCCGTGGTCTGCACCACTCGTCCGCTTCCAGCCCAAGATCGGATGATACATCCGTGATGTCCTTTCATACCTTTTTCAGCCTCTTGATAGTCGTCAAGACGATCGCTAGCGTCCCTTCCGAGGGAGGGAGGACTGAAGGTGCGGTTGCTCGGTGCTCGGGCTGCGGCGGTCCAAGCCGGTGGCTAGGACTCCGGAGCTGTCGTGGGAATCACCCCTCGAGACGATCGAACGGGCTGTCCAGGAGAGAGCCAAGGACCTCGCCCTCGACGCCGGCGGCCCGGGTGCCGAGGAGCAGCTCCTCGCTCTGCTCGGAGAGGAGATCGAGCGGTGGCACACCGACTACCGGCGCGGTCACCGCTCCTTCGACCTCGTCGACCCCGACAGGACTGCGGAGCGCGCACTTCGCAACCTGGTCGGCTACGGGCCGCTCCAGAGCCTGCTCGAGGACCCCGACGTCTGGGAGATCGAGGTCAACGCCCCCGACGCGATCTTCGTGCGCCGCCACCACGGTGACAGCGGCTACCACGACGAGGTCTTCCACGACGACGACCACGTCACGCGCGTCCTCACCAAGATCCTGGACGACGCCGGTCGCTCGCACCGCAAGCTCGACCCTGCGGAGGGGCTCCAGGACGCCCAGCTCGACACCGGGGCCCGCCTCCACATCGTTCACTCCGACATCGGCCGCGACGGGCACGTGCTGGTCAACGTGAGGAAGTTCACGGGCCTCCGCCTTCGCTCCCTTGCGGAGCTCGTCGAACGGGACATGCTCGATCAACCGGCAGCAGAGGTGCTGCGCGCCTGCGTCCGTGCCGGCCTCTCCGTACTGGTGGCAGGACCGCCCGGGTCGGGCAAGACGACCCTGTTGTCTTGCATGTGCGCCGAGCTCGACCCGTCCCTGCGGGTCGTGATCGCCGAGGAGGTCTTCGAGACCGACTGCGGGCTCCCGAACGTTGCGCACATGCAGACCAGACCTGCACGAGCCGACCGGCCGGCGGTCGACCTCCGCCGGTTGGTGTCGGGCTTCCTGCGGATGGCTCCCGACGTCGCGATCGTCGGGGAAGTCCGCGATCGCGAGGCCCTGCCCCTGATGCTCACCCTATCGTCAGGGGTGCAGGGGTTCACGACGATCCACGCCGGATCGGCCCGCCAGGCCCTGTCACGGCTGCGGTTCGTGGCAGCGCTGTCCGACAGCCGGGAGCTGACCCTGCCTGCGCTGTCGGCCCTGGTCTCCGAGGCGATCGACCTCGTGGTGCACTGCTGCCGCATCGACGGGGTCCCCCAGGTCGACGAGGTCATCGCCGTGGAGGACCTGGCAGTCAGCGCGGAGAGCGTGGCCTTCACGACCACCACGCTGTTCAAACGACCGCGAAGACACAGCAGGCTCTCGTGGTCGGGGAACCTCCCGGTTCGCGCAGCCCGGGCGCTCGAGTTGGCCGGAGTGGACCTGCGCGGCCTGCTGTGTGCCGAGGGGCCGCCGACTGCGACGCCAGGAGCGCAGTGATGGTCGGTGGCCTCGCTGCGCTGATGGCAGGTCTCGGTACGTACCTGCTGTGGACGTCGATCGTGCTCGGCAAGCGGGAGCTGTACCCGAGCGCCCGAGGGTGGTACACGGCCAACCGCGCTCTCGTATCGGCTCGCCTGGGCCTGCGGCCCGGCGAGGCCCGCAGGCTTGCGCTCCCGACCCTGGCTTCGGCTGCCACTGCGGCCGCTCTGGGCTTCGTGGTCTTCGGCGGCGTGATCCCGGCGCTGGCCATCGGGGCGTTCGCAGCCGCCTATCCCCTCGCTGCGCTGCGCGCCCGGCGCCGTCGGCTGCTCGAGGCAGCTGGCGACGCATGGCCGGCGATGCTCGAGCAGCTCCGGCTGCTGACCGGCTCAGCGGGCCGCTCGATACCCCAGGCCCTCGTCGAGGTCGGACGACACGCCCCCGACGAGCTGCGTGGAGCCTTTGCGCAGGCCGAGCGGGAATGGCTGCTCACCACCGACTTCGCCCGCACGCTCGGCGTGCTCGAGGACGCCCTGGCCGACCCGACCGCCGACGTGGTGGGCGAGACCCTGCTCGTCGCCTACGAGGTCGGCGGGAGCCTC
>JAKARG010000180.1 GCA_021819345.1 Actinomycetes bacterium
CGATCTGGTGAGCCGCTTCTTGGCTGGCGCGAAGAAGTCCCGGCCGCGGCGAAACCCCTGCGAGGAGGACCACCCCGCCCGCTACGACGAGCTGGTGGCCGCCTGTGCCGCCGTCGCTTCGCCCGAGGCAGCCATCGCGTCGCCCGTCTGGCGTGCAGGAGTGGGAGACGCCCCTTGCACCCTCTCCGCGCTGCTCGTGCCCGAGGTGCGCCAGTACCGCCAGGTCCTGGCCCGGGTGCAAGCAGCGTGGCGTGCCGAGGACGAAGTCCTCCGACGCTCGGCGGCATGGAACCTGTCGCGTGACACCGATGCCATCGCTGCTGCGCTGGGGGACGCAGAGGCCGCTCGGGCCGTCCGCTACCTGCTCGGGCACAAAAGCTCACGCCAGCGCGACTGGGTGGACGAGCACCCCGACCTCGCCGAAGCCACGCTCGCCTGGTGGCACAAGGCGAAGGCGAACGGCGCGCTGGCACCCATGCCCCTTGTCGACGCCTGGCGGTCGGCCGGCCGGGCATGCTGGTTGGAGCAGGTAGAACGCCTCTTCGCTCAGCACGAGGCCCTCGCACTCAGTGACCCACTCCTTCGCCGCCCAGCCGAGGCACTCGCCGTGGGAGCACTCGTAGCCGACGAGGAGCTGGAGCGGACGGTACCGATCGACGGGCGCGCAGCGGTCGCAGACGCCATGGCTGAGCACGAGCGCCGTCGAGAGGTTGCCGTCACCGCCGAACTCCAGAGCCTCCCGCTCCACCGGCGTCTCCTCACCAGCCGGACCGACCTCGAAGCCGCCTACGACGCCCGCCACCTCTGTGTCTGCCCGCGCTGTGGCGTGCCCCGCAACGACGACGAGGACCCGGCCGTCTCGGGCTACCACGGGGTGCGCTGTCGGTACTGCGGCGGATCGGTTGTGCCCATTGCGGAGTGCCCCGAGCTTCCGGCCGAGCTCGACGACTCGATCGCCCGGATCGCAGACCGGCGCGAGCTGCTTCGGGGTGAGCGATGACGGAGCCCTCATCGATGCTGGAACCGACCGCGCCGGACACAGTGGGACTACCCCGCCATCTGCGAGGTCCCGCTCGGCGTCAAGGTGCGGACGGCCAGCCTGCTGAGTTCCAGGTCCCGCATGACCCCCGTCATCCGCAAGGTCCCGCTCCACGTCCCGGTGCAGGCGACCCGCCCGGTGAGTGCGAGGCCCCACATCACCCCCGCCATCCGCGAGCTGTCGACCGGGCCACCTCGCTGGGGGTGCGCTTCGAGGTCCGTCTCCTCACGGGCAAGGTCGGCCGGGCACTGGTCGTCGCCCAGGGTCGGGCGCTGGCGGCCCTGCTCGCCTCGCTCGGCGAGGCAGAGGTAGGACAGGGCGAGGAGGTGTCGCCATGACCACGCCCGCAAGCCCATCGCCTCGCTACGCCTGGTACGGGAGGGTCTCGACCGAAGACGAACAAGACCCCACCCTCAGCTTCCCTCGCCAGCTGGCCAACGCCGAGCGACAGGTGGCAGAAGCTGGCGGGCGGATCGTCGCCCACTACTACGACATCGAGTCGGGCACCCGCACCTACGCGGCGCGAGGCTCGGGCGGCCTCGCCGGCTTCGACATCCCGATCCCCCGAGACGGCGGTCTCCAGGAGCTACTCGCCGACGCAGCCCGGCGACCTGCACGCTTCGACCGGGTGATCGTGGAGTCGATCAGCCGCCTCAGCCGCAACTCCTCGGTCGCCTTCCGAGTCGAAGACGAACTGCGCCAGGCAGGCGTGCGGCTCTGCGCTGCCGACGAGCCGATGGAGGAGTCCTTCGGGACCATCGTGCTCCGCCACGTGAACATCGGCATCGCGCGGGGCTATCACCACGAGCTGATGGTCAAGTCCCGCCAGGGCCAGGAGACCTCGACCCGCCAGGGCTGGCACACCGGCGGCGTCGCCCTCTACGGCTACCGCTTCGTCACCCACGAACACCCCAACCCGCACAAGGCGAGCCGCGGCATCACCAAGCGCACCTTGGAGCTCGACCCGGTGCGCGCGCCGGTCGTGCGCGCCATCTACGACTGGTACCTGGGGGGCGGCGTGGGGCTGCTGCAGATCCGGGACCGGCTCAATGCGGACCCCGACCGCTATCCGCCGCCTGTCCCGGTCGATCCGGCGACCGCCCGTGGCGCCTGGAGCCGCTCCAGCGTGTGGGAGGTGCTCAGGAACCCCAAGTACACCGGCTACCAGGTCTGGAACCGAAGGGCCCGAAAGAAGGGCCACAACCGCACCAACCCGCCAGAGTCCTGGATCTGGTCCGAGGAGCTCGCGCACCCGGCCATCGTCAGCCGGGAGGAGTACGACGCCGTCTCGGCGCGTGCCAGGGCCAACGAGCGCTCGCGCCAGAGCGTGCTCGCCACCGCGGCCCGGCCCACCGCCAAGCGCGACTACCGCTACCGCGGGCTGCTGCGCTGCGGGATCTGCGGACTGCGCATGTGGGGGAACCACCGCCGCAACACCACGTACTACTCCTGCCAGCCCTCCCATCAGCGCTCCAAGGGCATCCCGGCCGGCCACCCGCCCCACGTGTACCTGAACGAGCAGCGGCTCAACGACGCGCTGCTCCCGTTCCTTTCCACGGCGCTCTTCGGTCCCGAGCGCACCGGCTACTGGCGCCGCGCCCTCGACGCTGCAACCGAGCCCGAACGGACCGCCCCGGCGAAAGAGCGCGCGAGCGAGATCGAAGCCGAGATCGCCGACCTGGAACGGCGCCTCAACCGCCAGCTCGTCAACCTCGAAGCCGACGACGTCACCGCCACACTGCGTCGGCGCGTCGGCCAGCGCGTGGCCGAGCTGGAGGACGCCATCGCCGAACGTCAGGAGCGCCTCGTGGCACTGGCCCGAGCCTCGGCGACAGAGGCGCCCGCGTTGGCTGTCGTCGCCCCGTTGCTCGACCGGCTGCCGGTCCTCGCAACTTCGCTCCACACGGCGCCCCCGGGCGAACTGCGGGCGCTGTTCGACGCGTTACAGCTCGACATCGTGTTCCAATCGGCCGACAGCGCTCTCGATGTCGCAGTCACCCTCTACGATGGCGGCAGAGATGCGGCCGTCGGTGCCGCGCAGGTTGGCGCGGAGGACTGGTCGGCGCCCCCGGCAGGGAACCACGCAGATGGGAAACGGCACGACCGGCGGTTTCGCGGCGTGTACTGACCGTCGAGGCGTCGATCAGGCTCGCTGAGGCGCAAACCACCTTCCTCCGGGGCTCAGCCGCGGGCAGACTCATCAGCGTTAGTTGCTTCCCCCGGAAATAAGCGCACCGGCGAGCGTCCAGGACCAGCGGAGACGGCCGACTGTTCAGTTCCCGGGATGCCCGTTCGCTTGGGAGAGGAGGAGTCGCGTGGCCTGCTCCGACACGGCCGCCATCTGGGCGACGACGCGGCGCAGGCGTCGACGGTTGGCGATCCACTCCTGATAGAGCGGTACCTGGTCCTCGCGCAGGCGCTTGGTGACGGTCTTGCCATCAACTGCTTTGGACCACTGCCAGTACGGGCCGTGCGGTTGAGGAGGGTCGGCGTTGCAGCGGCACCCGTCACTTGCGCAGTGGGTGTAGCGCCGAACCAGGCTGCCTGCGGCGGTGAACCCGATGCCCGAGAGCTCGGCCGCCAGGCGCTCGAGCTCGTCTCGGAGATGGGCCACGCGATCTTCGATCGAGATGGAGCTGGCCATGGGTCCATTCTGGCCGGAGGATCCACCACCTCGTACCTATCAGTGCCTACGCTGTCTGTTCGGTACTCCGGCTGCGTGGCGATCCGATCAACCTCCTCTTCGACGCCGTGCTTCCCGACGAGGTGAAGGTCCTACCCGGCGACCTCGCCGCCCTCGACGACCTGCTCGACAAGCCCGCCGTGCTGGCGACCATGAGCACGCACTGGTGCCACCTCCAAGAACAAGGTCATCAGGATCTCCTCGGCCGGAGGCGGCCCACCATCGCCATGGAGACCTACCTGCGGATGATGGTGGTCAAGCACCGCGGTGGCTACGGCTACGAGACGCTCATGGCCGCGGTGTCGGACTCCATCCACTTGCGGCGCTTCTGCCGGATCCCCTTGGGCGCACACGTCCCCGACGAGTCGACGGTGCGCAAGCTCACCCGTCGCTTGGGGCCCGACGTGGCAGAGGACCTCGTGCGGGCCGTGGTGAAAGAGGCCGTCTCAGACAAGGTCCTGCGTCCCCGGGCGATCCGGGTGGACTCGACGGTCACCGAGGCCGACATCCGGTACCCGACGGACACCGGCCTCGCCAAAGATGCCGTGCGGCTGCTCGCCCGGGCGGGGTGCCAGGTGGCACAGTCCGTGCCGGTGGCCGGTGCCGCCCATCGGGTCCGGGACCGTTCTCGGGCCGTCGGGCTCCGGCTCCGGGCACTCACGAGGACCCTGCGACGCCGCTCGGGCGAAGCAAAGTCCGAGGTCCAGCGCCTGACCGAGCAGGCCACCACCCAGGTGCGGGCCTCGGCACGGGAGGCCGAGCGGCTGCTCGTCGCCGCCCGTCGCTCGCGCTCGGTGGGAATCGGGATCTCGCGCCGTCAGCGGGCCAGGGCCATCGCCAGGCTGGAAGAGGTGATCGGCCTCGCCCGGCGTGTCTGCGAGCAGGTAGAGCTACGCTTTGCCGGCAAGAAGATCGAGAGCCGTCTGGTGTCGCTGTTCGACACCGACGCCCGGCCTATCCGGCGGGGCAAGCTGGCCAAGCCCAATGAGTTCGGCTACCTCGTCCAGTACGCCGAGGTCACGGCCGGCACCAAGCCGGGCGCCCGCGGCCTCATCGTGCCGCCACCGCTCGAAGCAGGATCCACGCCCGAGAATGCGCTGCTGCCGAGGACCGCGGCCGAGCTCGACGCTCTCGGCATCAAGCTCGTCGAAGGGTCCTTTGACGCCGGATTCCACCGGGCCGAGACCGAGGCCGCCCTACCCGACATGGTGGCCCACATCGTCGGTTCCCACGACAACGCCGGATCGCGGCGAACCCGGAGGCGACGCGCCAACTTCCGGGTCGGAGCCGAAGCGCGCATCTCCCACCTGAAGCGGTCCTACGGGGCCGGCCGGTCCCGTCTCAAAGGGAAGGTGGGTGCCCGGATCTGGGCCGGGTGGTCGACGCTCTCCTACGACCTCGACACCATCGTCGTCCTCACCCGTCGTGGCGAAGAACGTCGGCAGGCGCGCAAGCAGGCAGCGAGCGGATAGCGCACTCAACCACATGAAGGGTGATCGGAGCGCTGCGGCGCTCCTCTTTTCTTCGGCGGTCAGTGCGCTTTATTTCCGGGGGAAGTAGTTAAAAGCAGCGGAGGCCCTTGGCCTCCGCCCGACCGCTGCTCGTCCTCGGCACAGGGAAGGCTGCGGGGGAGTTGGCGACGTAGACCGAGTTCGCCAAGAATTCACCGTCGTGTCGCTTGTGGGCCACCTCCCGTTCATCTTGTCGGAATAGACAGACATCTATCCGATAGGTTTGAGGAGGAGCCCAGGTGGCCGAAGGCGTTGCATCCGTGACCGAGTTGTATCGACCCCTCGACGAGGCCGAGGTGGGCCGCAAGCACTGGCTCACGGTGCTCACCGCCGGCATGGGCTTCTTCACCGACGCCTATGACCTGTTCATCATCGGCACGGTCACGGTCATCCTGACCCCGATCTTCCGCTTGAACACGAACCAGATCTCACTGCTCAACTCCATCTCCCTCTTGGCGTCGGTGCTCGGAGCGCTCACCTTCGGCAAGCTGATGGACCGGCTCGGACGCAAGAAGGTCTACGGCTTGGAAGTGGCCCTTCTCGCGGTGGGTGCCATCCTCACCGCCTTCGCGTGGAACTTTGAGTCGCTGTTCATCTTCCGGATCCTGGTCGGCATCGGGGTGGGTGGCGACTACGCCACCTCGGCCGTGATCACGTCCGAGTACGCCAACAAGAAGTCCCGGGGGCGCCTGGTGGGCACCGTGTTCGCCATGCAGGGCTTCGGCCTGATGGCCGGACCGGCCATCGCTGCCATCTTCCTCGGAGCCGGGGTGCCCAATGGGATCGCCTGGCGGTTGATGCTCGGTCTCGGGGCTGTTCCCGCCCTGTCGGTGGTCTACCTCCGCCGCAAGATCCGAGAGACCCCTCGCTACACCTTGAGTGTCCGCGGCGACGTGGCAGAGACGGCCAAGACGGTCGAGTGGGTGACCGGCCAGGCCTCGAAGGTCAACGGTCAGGCGACAACCGGCAACGGCAATCGCCCCGTCGCACCGATCGCTGCAACCTCCGACCTGCGGAAGCGACTGACCTCCAAGCCGTACCTGCTGCGTCTTATCGGCACGGCGGGGAGTTGGTTCCTGATGGACATCGCCTTCTATGGCAACTCGGTCTCCAGCCCGCTGATCTTGAAGCAGCTCCAGCCCCATGGGAGCCTGCTCTCCCATACCCTCATCTCGCTCGCCATCTTCACGGTGGCCGCGGTCCCGGGATACTGGGTGGCGGTCTGGTTGATGGACCGTCTGGGGCGCAAGCGGATCCAGTGGCAGGGGTTTCTGGTCATGGCCCTGGCGTTCGGAGGCATCTGGCTTATCCCCGGTGCCGTGAAGAACACCGCCCTGTTCCTCGGCCTGTTTGCCATCAGCTACTTCTTCATCGAGTTCGGCCCCAACGAGACCACCTTCGTGTTTCCCTCGGAGATCTTCCCCACTTCCATCCGGGGCATGGGTGACGGCATATCGGCGGCAGGCGGGAAGTTCGGGGCCTTCCTCGGGGCGCTCCTCGTGCCTCATCTCCTCAAGTCGGTCGGGATCAGC
>JAKARG010000181.1 GCA_021819345.1 Actinomycetes bacterium
CAGGTGCGGTGCCGCCCACGAAGTTGTCCCGGCGAAGATCCTCGGTCCGCACAGTCCGGTCGGCCCGGGTCCCCGCAGGTCGAGGAAGCTGGCCCCGTCGTGGACCCAGACCGCGATCCCTGCGTGGCGGACCACCCGGCCGTCGAGGACCAGCCGAGTGCGCCACCAGGCCCCCGAGAGCCAATCGGGAGCCGAGGGCCGCTCTGGTGGTCCGGGGGGCGGACCAGCAGCGGGCTCCACCCCCTCACCTCGACCCTGCCGGCCTGCGAGGGAGGTGCCCGGCCCGGACCAGGCAGCCGAGGGTGTCGCAGATGACCCTCGTAGCGAGCAGCGACGTGATGTCGGCGTTGTCGTATGGCGGGGAGCACTCGACCACCTCGATCCCGGCGAGCGGCCGCTCGGCGACCAGCTGGATGAACCGGAGGACCTCCCGAGGCAGGAAACCTCCCGGCTCCGGCCAGCCGGTACCGGGCACGAAGGCCGCGTCGAGGCAGTCCACGTCGAAGGAGAGCCACACCGCCTCCGCCCCGGCCCACGCCACCTCGAGGGCCACCTCGGCGGCAGCCTCGATGCCCATCTCGACGCAGTCGGTCACGGTCATGACCGTGGTCCCCCGCTCGCGCCCGACCTTCACTCCCGGGCGGGGCGCCTGCCAACCACCGATGCCGATCTGAACGAGGTTCTGCGGAGGCACGTTCGCCAGGTCGGTCGCATGGAACCACGGGGTGGTGTGCATCCGTTCGTCGAGATCGGTCTCCTGGGTGTCGACGTGGCGGTCGAAGTGGATTATCCCGAGCTTCCCCTCGAGGTTCTCCGCCACACCCCGGACCGTCGGATAGCCGATCGAGTGGTCGCCACCGAGGACCACCGGGAAGGCCCCGGAGGCGTAGACGTGGGAGACGGCCTTGCTGATCTGGTCGAAGGTCTTCTCGATGTTGGCGGGGATGGTGAACACGTCACCGAGGTCGCCGATCGTGATCGACTCCCTCAGGTCGACGCCCAGCTCGAAGCTGTAGGGCCCGTAGAGGGCCGAGATCCTCCTGATCCCCTGTGGTCCGAAGCGGGTCCCGGGCCGGTAGGTGGTGCCACCGTCGAAGGGGGCTCCGAGCACGGCGACGTCGTAGGCCCCGCACTCCCTCACGTCCTCGACGTAGGGAGCTTTGAGGAAGGTGTTGATGCCGGCAAAATGGGGAAGCTCGCCGCGAGAGAAGGTAGGGATCCGCCGGTCGACGATCGAGGCTGCGCCGGGAAGGCCGAGCTCGAGGCCTCGGGAGATCTCCGCTTCCCAGGCCGTCGTCGGCAGCTCGGCTTCTCTGTCGACGGCGTACCTCGCTTCGGGGCCGTAGCGGGGTGTAGCGGAAGACGGACCGGGGGGAACACGATGTTCGGGCACGATGGCACCTCCGAGAGCAGCGCCGACGAGAGCTTCGCCGGCCGTTGGTTTGCTGCGCTCTCCCGGGCTTTTGTCCCGCCGTGGAGCACCGCCACCCATGCGTGGTGGTGCCTGCATCTCTCGGACCAGTCCTGCCACACGGGCAGCGGAACCCTAGGTGCGCCCCACGAGCCGAAGCTCTTGGTGGGTCGGTGACATCATCGCCCCCCCGTGTTTCGTCCGGCTTGCTGCGCGGTTAACTCCGCGTTTCTTCTCCCTCGGCCGACCGCCTGCCCGACCCCCCGTTCCCCCGGGGCCTCCCCATTCCGCGGAAGGCCGACCGGGGGCACACGGGCCACCCCGGGGCACCCAGGCCACCCGGGCCACCCGGGGCCGAGCAGGGCGGCCGCGCTCAGCCGTGCCGGCTCGACGCCTCCTCGAGGGCCCGGCGCACAAGGACCCGGGCTAGGTGCGCCCGGTACTCGGGGGAGGCGTTGAGGTCCGCCGGCGGGGCCAGGCCGTCGGCGGCGTGGGCGGCGGCCTCCTCGACCGACGCCCCTCCGGCGAGGGCCTCCTCCACCGCCGTGGCGCGCAGCGGGACCGACCCCATGTTGACGAGCCCGATCCCGGTCGAGCCGTTGCGGACCGCCGCGACCCCGACGATCGCCCAGTCCTGGGCCCGGCGGTTGAACTTCTGGAACGACCATCCCGCACCGGTGGCCTTCGGCACCACGATCTCGGTTAGGATCTCACCGGGCGCAAGGGAGGTCTCCAAGAACCCCTGGAAGAAGTCGCCTGCTGCGATGCTGCGCTTCGACCCGCCGGGACCGACCACCTCGAAGGTGGCGCCGAGGGCCAGGGCGGCCGCGGGCAGGTCGGAGGCCGGGTCGCCGTGGGCGATCGACCCGCCAATGGTGCCGCGGTGGCGGACCTGCGGGTCGCCCACCTGGCCGGCGACGTGGGCGAGGAGCGGGGCGTGCTCGGCCACCAGCGGATCGGTCTCGACGTCGCGGTGACGGGTGAGCGCCCCGATCCGCAGGGCGTCGCCGGCGTCGCGGACATAGGACAGCTCGCGCAGCCGGCCGATGTCGACCAGCAGTGACGGAGCCGCCAGGCGCAGCTTCATGAGCGGCAGCAGCGAGTGGCCGCCGGCGAGCAGCTTGGCGTCCTCACCGCCCTCGCCGAGCATTCCGAGCGCCTCTTCGACGCTCGTCGGGCGGCAGTACTCGAAGGGAGCGGGGATCACTTTCGGGCCTCCTGGGCTTCTCGGATGGCCCGCCACACCCGCTCGGGGGTGGCGGGCATGGTGATGTCGGGCACGCCGAAGGGCGAGAGGGCGTCGACGACCGCGTTCAGCACCGCGGGCGCCGAGCCGATGGTGCCGGCCTCCCCGACCCCCTTCACCCCGAGCGGGTTGGTCGGGCTCGGGGTGACCGTCGAGCCGGTCTCGAAGCTCGGCACCTCGGCAGCCGACGGCACGAGGTAGTCCATCAGGCTCGCGGAGAGCAGGTTGCCGTCGGCATCGTAGGCGGCGTCCTCCCAGAGCGCCTGGGCGGCGCCCTGGACGATCCCGCCGTGGATCTGGCCCTCGACGATCAGCGGGTTGACCTGGTTGCCACAGTCGTCGACCGCGATGTAGCGGACGAGCCGCACCGCCCCGGTCTCGGTGTCTACCTCGACCACCGCGATGTGGGTGCCGAAGGGGAAGGTGAAGTTCGGCGGGTCCCAGTGCGTCGAGGCTTCGAGGTTCGGCTCCATCCCCTCTGGCAGGTTGTGGGCGGTGAAGGCCTCGAAGGCGATCCCGGCGAGCGGCATGGCCTTCTCCGGCGTGCCCCTCACGCTGAACGCACCGGCCGCGTAGTCGAGGTCCTCCTCGGCCACCTCCAGCTGGTGCGCGGCGATCGAGCGCGCCTTGTCGAGGACCCTCTCGGTGGCGAGGTGGACTGCCGTGCCGCCGACGGCGAGCGACCGGGAGCCGTAGGTGTCCATCCCGTAGGGGGCGATCGCCGTGTCGGAGTGCAAGACGTCGACGTCTTCGGGGCTGATCCCGAGGCGGTCGGCGGCGATCATCGCCCAGGACGTCTCGTGGCCCTGGCCGTGGGGGGCGGTGCCGGTGACCACTTGTACCTTGCCGGTCGGCAGCACCCGCACGGTCGCCGCCTCCCAGCCGCCGGCGCTGTAGTTGAGCGAGGCGAGCACCCTCGAGGGGGCGAGGCCGCACATCTCGAAGTACGACGAGACGCCGATGCCGAGCTGCACCCGATCCCCGGCCTCCCGGCGCCGGGCCTGGTCGGCTCGCAGCTGCTCGTAGCCGGCCAGGCCGACGGCCTTGTCGAGCGCCCCGACGAAGTTCCCGCTGTCGTAGACCAGCCCGGCCACCGAGGAGTAGGGGAAGGCCTCGGGGGGGATGAAGTTGCGCCGGCGGATCTCGACCGGCTCGACGCCCACCTCGGCGGCGAGAGCGTCCATCGCCCGCTCGATCGCGTAGGTCGCTTCGGGGCGGCCGGCCCCCCGGTAGGCGTCGGTCGGGGTCTTGTTGGTGAACACCGCGGTGCAGCTGAAGGAGTAGGCCGGCACGTCGTAGACGCCCGAGTACAAGAACGCCCCGAGCAGCGGGACCCCGGGGGTCACGAGCTGGAGGTAGGCCCCCATGTCGGCGATCAGGCGGACCCTGACCGCAGTAACCCGGCCGTCGGCGGCAGCGGCCAGCTCGATGTGCTGCACCTGGCCCCGACCCTGGATGGTCGACTGGGCCCCCTCGCTGCGCTCCTCGACCCAGCGGACCGGGGCCCGCAGCTTACGGGCGAGGACCAGCGCGGCGACCTCCTCGGCGTAGACGTTGAGCTTGGAGCCGAAGCCTCCCCCGACCGACGGTGCGACCACCCGCAGCCGGGTCTCCTCCACTCCGGCGGTGAGGGCGAGCATCACCTTCAAGATGTGGGGGATCTGGGTCGCCGAGTAGATGGTGTAGTCCCCGCCGAAGGGCTGGGGGACCACGAGCACCCCCCGGGGCTCCATCGCCGCAGGGATCAGCCGCTGCTGGACGTAGCGGGCCGAGACTACGTGGGCCGCTGCGGCGAAGGCGGAGTCGACCGCCCCCTGGTCGGGGTTCAGCTCCCAGGTGTAGCTCGAGTTGGTGCCGAGGTCCTCGTGGATGACCACCCGGTCGCTCAGCGCGTCCTCCAAGTCGACCACCGCCGGCAGCGGCTCGTAGTCGACCACGACCGCGTCGGCGGCGTCCCGGGCGGCGTACTCGCTCGTGGCCACCACCACGGCGAGCGCGTCGCCCACGTAGTTGACCTTGCCGACGGCGAGGGGCAGGTGCACCGGGGACTTCATGTCGGCGGTCACCGGCCAGGCACACGGCAGCGGCGACCACTCGTCCGAGAGGTCGGCCCCGCTGTAGGCGGCCACCACCCCGGGCATGGACCGGGCCACCGAGAGGTCCACCGCCGCGATCCGGGCGTGGGCGACGCTGCTGCGGGCGAAGGCGGCGTGCAGGGTCCCGGGGACCTGCAGGTCGGCGACGAAGCGGGCCTCCCCGGTGAGCAGGGCGGGGTCCTCCCGACGCCGCAGCCGGGTCCCGAGCACCCCGCCGGCGCGCGGAGCCGCCTCGACGGCGGTCACGACGCCGCCCGAGCGGGTGCCTTGGCAGCGGCGAGGATCGCCTGGACGATGTTGTGGTAGCCGGTGCAGCGGCAGAGGTTGCCCTCCAGGCCCTCCCGCACCTGCGCCTCGGTCGGGTCGGGGATCTCCTTCAGCAGAGACACCGCGGCCATCACCATGCCCGGGGTGCAGTAGCCGCACTGCAGGCCGTGGTGCTCCCGAAAGGCCTCCTGCATCGGGTGCAGCTCGTCGCCGTCGGCGAGGCCCTCGATGGTGGTGATCTCCGCGCCGTCGGCCTGCAGGGCGAGCATGGTGCAGGACTTGACCGACTCTCCGTCGACCAGCACCGTGCAGGCGCCGCAGGAGGAGGTGTCGCAGCCGATGTTGGTCCCGGTGAGGCCCGCCACCTCCCGCAGGTAGTGGACGAGCAGGAGCCGGGGCTCCACCGAGTCGGTCCTCGGCGAGCCGTTCACGGTCATGGAGACTTCCATGCTTCCCCCTTCGGTGGATGACTGGTGGTGTTCTACCCGACCGAGCCCCGTCGCGCCCACTCGGTCGGCCGGCCCCACCAACCACGCCGCTCCGGACGGTCGGCGAGGACTGCGGGCCCGAGCCGCCCGTGGTCGGCGGCCGGGGTCGGCTACCGGGGCCGCCCGGGGTCGGCTACCGGGGTCGGCTACCGGCGCCGGCCGGGTCAGCTACCGGCGCCGGCCCCCGAGAAGACCCGCCACACCCGCTCGGGGCTGGCCGGCATGTCGAGGTGGAGGACGCCCAAGTGGGACAGCGCGTCCACCACCGCACTCTGCACCGCCGGCGTGGAGCCGATGGTCCCCGACTCGCCGATCCCCTTGGCCCCGAGAGCGTTGACCGGGGTGGGCGTCACCATCGCGACGAGCTCGAAGCTCGGCAGCTCGGTGGCCGAGATCATCGGGTAGTCGGCGAGGTTGGCGGTCACCGGGTTGCCGTCCTCGTCGTAGCGGAACTCCTCGAGCAGGGCCTGCGCCGCACCCTGGGCGAGCCCACCGTGGCGCTGGCCCTCGGCGAGCAGGGGGTTGATGATCGTCCCGGCGTCGTCGACGGCCACGAGGCGCTCAAGGCGCACCTCGCCGGTCTCGGAGTCCACCTCGACCACCGCCACGTGGGCACCGAAGGGAAAGGTGGGCCCCGATGGCGCCGAGCTGCGCTCGGTCCTCAGGCCACCGGTGGCTGCGGCAGCCTCGGCCAGCTCCCCCCAGGTCCGGGCGACCGAGGGTGTGCCGGCCACGTGGAAGCGACCGGAGAGCTTGTCGAGCACGACGTCGCCGGGAGCCGCCTCGAGGGCGTCGGCGGCGAGCTTGCGGGCCCGCTCGACCATGTCGAGAGAGGCCTCGTGGACCGCGAGGCCGCCGGTCTGCAGCGAGCGCGAGCCCATCGTCCCGCCACCGCTGCGGACGAGGTCGGTGTCGCTGGCGACGAGGTCGATGTCCTCGACGGGTATGCCGAGCTGCTCGGAGGCGATCATGGCCCACGCCGTGGCGTGCCCCTGGCCGTGTGGGGAGGTGCCGGTGTAGACCCGCGCCCGCCCGTCGGGGAGGACCTCCACCTCGGCCAGCTCGCCCCCGCCGTCGCCGTTGGTCACCTCTACGTAGGTCGACACCCCGACGCCGAGCAGGTGGCGGGCGCCCGATGCCCGCCGGCGGGCCTGCTCCGCGCGCAGCTGCTCGTAGCCGGAGACCTCGAGCGCGAGGTCGAGCGCGCTCGAGTAGTCACCGCAGTCGTAGACGGTGCCGGTCCCGTTGGTGTAG
>JAKARG010000182.1 GCA_021819345.1 Actinomycetes bacterium
CGAGCACCGAGGCTCGTCGATCGCCGACCAGCAGTACCGGGACCCGGCCGGAGCGGTCGGGAGCCACCAGCTCCACCACGAGGCCTACGGCCGCGAGGGCCTTCCGTGCAGGCGTTGCGGTCATCCGATCTCTCGGGTGCGGGACTCGGGTCGGAGCACCTTCAGCTGCCCTCATTGCCAGCGCTGAGCGCTCCGTCGACCGGATCGGACCGAGACGACCGCTCGCCCCGAGCTCGCCGCTGCTCTGCTCGCGCGCCCGGCGGCCGCCCGCAGCAGGCACGGCGGCAACCACCGGCCAGGCGTGCATGCAAGGGCTAGGTTGGCGGCGCCGTGTTCCTGAAGTCGTTGACCCTCAAGGGCTTCAAGTCCTTCGCCGACACCACCACCCTCGACTTCGAGCCTGGGGTGACCGTCGTCGTCGGGCCGAACGGGAGCGGCAAGTCCAACGTGGTCGACGCCGTCGCCTGGGTGCTCGGCGCCCAGGGTCCGCGCACCGTCCGCTCGGCCAAGATGGAAGACGTCATCTTCGCCGGGACCCCCAAGCGCGCCCCCCTCGGTCGGGCCGAGGTGTCGCTCACCATCGACAACGGGGCGGGTCTCCTGCCGATCGAGTTCTCCGAGGTGACCATCACCCGGACCCTGTTCCGCAGCGGGGAGTCGGAGTACGCGATCAACCAGGTCCCCTGCCGGCTCCTCGACATCCAAGAGCTCCTGTCCGACACCGGCGTGGGCCGCCAGCAGCACGTGATCGTCTCGCAGGGCAACCTCGACTCGATCCTCGCCGCCCGCCCCGAGGACCGCCGCCTCGTGATCGAGGAGGCGGCGGGGGTCCTCAAGTACCGACGGCGCAAGGAGCGCTCCGAGCGCCGGCTCGAGTCGACCGAGGCGAGCCTGCAGCGCCTCCACGACCTGCTCCGGGAGGTCCGCCGCCAGCTACGGCCCCTGGAGAGACAGGCCGAGGCCGCTCGGCGGCACGCCGGGCTGACCGAGGAGCTGGCCGCCCTGCGCCGCTTCCTCCTCGGCAGGGAGCTGGCAGCCGTCGAGGCTCGTCTCGCGGGTGCCTCCGGGAGGCGCCAGGAGCTGGCGGCTGCCGAGGCCGAGCTGCGGGGAGCCCTCTCCCGGCTCGACACCGAGGTCCTCGCCGGCGAGGCCGGTCTCGCCGAGGCCCAGGACCGAAGCGGCGGAGTGGACCTGGCCGAGGCCGTCTCGCGGGCCGAGCGCCTGGTCGCGCGCGCCCGCGGGGTGGCTGCGTTGGTCGACCAGCGCGCCCGGAGCCTGGAGCGGGAGCTGGCGCGAAGCGTCGATGCCGGGGTCGTCGCGAGCCTGGAGGCCGAGGCCGCGACCCTCGCCGAGCACCTGAGGGAGGTCGACGCCTCGGCCTCCGGCCTTCTCCCGGAGGAGGCTCGCCTCGCCGAATCGGAGGCGAGCCTGGAAGCCGAGGCCCGCGCCGTCGAGGAGCAGTGGGGAGACTTCGAGGGCCGGCCGGGCGGCGACCCGGCGGCCGAGGTTCGCGGCGAGCTCAGCGCCCGCCGGGCGGCGTCGGATCGTGCCCGGGGGGAGCGCAACCGCCTGGAGAGCCGGCTCGGTGACGTCTGCCGGCGGGTCGACCGCCTGGAGGCCGAGCTGGCGGCGATCGCAGCGGAGGCGGAGGTCCTGGACAGGGACCTCCCGGTACTGCTCGAGGCCGCGACGGCAGCCGCCGGCGCGCTCGGGGAGGCCGAGGCGGCGAGGGCGGCGGCGGAGGAGCGGCGCCGGACGGCCGACGGGGAGGCGCAGCGCTGGCAGGCGCGGGCAGAGGCCCTCGCCCAGGCGATGGACGAGGCCGCCGCCCGGGCCGGCGCGCAGCGCCTCGCCGGTGTGCCCGGGGTGCTCGGGACCCTCCTAGAGCTGGTCGAGGTGGACGACGGCTGGCAGGCGGCCTTCGAGGCGGCCGCCGGAGAGGCCCTGGCCGCAGTGGTGGTCGACGGCGCCTCGTCGGCGTCGGCCGCCTTGGACCGACTGCGCGAGGCGCACACCGGCGGGGCTGTCGCACCGGTGCCCGACCAGGCTGCTGTGCTCCGGCTCCTCGCCGGCCGGGGGTTCGGCCAAGCCGGCGAGGCCGGTGCCTCTCACCTCGTTGCCGGCGAGGCCGGTGCCGTGGAGCCGGTCCGAGCGAAGGTCCGTGCCCGGACCGCCTCGGTCGACCCGCTGCTCGACGCTCTGCTGGCTCGGGCGGTGGCCGTGGCAGGCTGGGCCCCGGCCCTGGAGGTGGCCACCGAGCACCCCGAGCTCGTGGTCGTCACGCCGGAGGGAGACCGCTTCGCAGGGGGGATCTGGCGGGCTGGGGCCGCGGGCGTGGGGGCCACCGGCGCCGCCTTGGAGGAGGCTCGCGCCGGCGCCGCGAAGGCCGCCGTGGAGGCCGGATCGGCGGCCGCGGGGCTCCGGTCCTCGACCGACCTGCTCGCCGCGGCCCGCAGGGCGGCGACCGAAGCTGCCCGGGCTGCCGAGGCGGCCGCCTCCCGTTCCCGCATCCTCGAGGAGGGGCGCAAGCGAGCCCAGTCGGAGCTCGGTGATGCCCGCCGGGATGTCGCCGTCGCCCGCCAGCAACTGGAGGAGGGGTCGGCGCGCATCGCTGCCGAGAGCGAGAGGGTCGCCGAGCTCGAGTCGATGCTGCCGGCGCTCGAGGCCGCAGCTGCGGCCGAGGCCGAGCGGACGACGGCCGCTCGGGCGGCCAGGGATCGGGTTGCCGAGCGGCGAGCTGCGTTGGTCGCCTTGCGCCGGGACCTGGAGGTCCGGGCTGCCGGGATCGAGGAGCGTCGGGGCTTGCTGGCCCGGCGCCTCGAGGAGGTGGAGGTCAGGCTCGCCCGAAACGTCGCCGAGCGCCAGGAGGCGGGTGTCCGCCGGGAGGCGCTCGTCGCCGAGGTCGGCGTGGTGGCGCGCCTCCGAGTGGTCGTAGCGGAGTGGGAGGGAGATCTTTCGGCGGCGCTGCGCCGCCTCCGCGATGCAAGGCGCGAGGAGGCCGAGCGCGCCCGGGCGGCAGGCGAGCGCCTCGACGACCTGCGTCGTCGGCGGGCGACCGCAGAGCGCCAGCTCTCCGAGCTGAGAGAACGCTCCAGCCGGGTCGATCTCGAGGACGCCGAGGCCCGGGTGCGCCTGGAGGCGCTGACGGAGACGGTCCGGCGCGAGCTCGACTGCGACCCGGAAGCGACCCGGGACGCCCAGTGCCCCGAGCTCCCCCCGGGGACGAGCCCGGCCAGCCGGCGGGCCGAGCTGGAGAGAGAGCTGCGGCTGATGGGCCCGATAAACCCGCTGGCGCTCGAGGAGCTCACCGCCTTGGAGGAGCGCAACGCCTTCCTGGAGGCCCAGCTGGAGGACGTCCGCAGCGGACGTCGCGAGCTCGCCAAGGTGATCAGGGCGATCGACGACGAGATCGTCGAGGTCTTTCGGGCTGCCTACGGCGACGTGGCCGAGAACTTCGAGAAGCTCTTCGCCACCCTCTTCCCCGGGGGTCAGGGGCGGCTCCGCCTCACCGACCCCGACCACCTCCTGGAGACCGGGATCGAGATCGACGCCCGGCCGTCCGGCAAGAACGTGCGGCGGCTCTCGCTGCTCTCGGGAGGCGAGCGCAGCCTCGTGGCGATGGCCTTCCTCTTCGCCGTCTTCCGTAGCCGGCCATCGCCGTTCTACCTGATGGACGAGGTCGAGGCGGCGCTCGACGACGTGAACCTCCACCGCTTCTTGGACCTGGTGCACGAGTTCCGCGAGGAGGCCCAGCTCGTGATCGTGAGCCACCAGAAGCGCACCATGGAGGCAGCCGACTGCCTCTACGGGGTGACGATGCCCCCTGGGGGATCCTCGAAGGTGGTCAGCGAGAGGGTCGCGGCGCGAAGCGGGAGGTCCTCGGCGGCGACGCCGGCCTACTAGAGCCCTCGCGCAGTGGCCGCCGATCGGCCGGTGCCGCCCGTTCGGGTAGCGGCGGCTCTGCCCGCTGCGGGTGCCGGCGGCTCTGCCCGCTGCGGGCGCCGGAGGCTCTGCCCGCTGCGAGCGCCGGAGGCACTGTCCGGCTCGTCTCGTAGGCTCGGGCGATGCTCAACGACCTTGTGCTCGCTGGCTCGAGCGCCGTCGGCGCCGCCGTCATCGTCGGCGGAGGTTGGGGCGCCCTGCGGCTGCGTCGCAGGTCGGCGCCCCTCCGGCGCCCTGAGCCCGAGGTCGCCCCGGAGCCCGACGGGCGGGTCTCCCCGGCGCCAGGAGTGGCCCCGCCCGCCACGGCGGGGGTCGCGCAGGCCCCGCCGGCGGACGCCGGCGCCGCCCCCGATGCCCCGCCGGCCGAGGCGCCCCTCGCCGATGACCAGGTGGCGGCCCCAGCCCCCACGGCCCCAGCTCTCACGCCGACCCCCGTCCCGCAGGCGACCGAGGCTCCAGCTGCGCCGGTCACCGAGGCCCCGGCCCCGGAGCGCCCCCGCCTGCGGGACCGCCTCGGCAAGGCGCGCTCCCTCTTCGGTGGCTACCTCGGCGCAGTCCGCTCGCGCGACCGGATCGACGAGTCGACCTGGGAGGCGCTCGAGGAGGCGCTGATCCTCGCCGACGTCGGCGCCGAGTCGACCGCAGGGCTGCTCGAGGACCTGCGCCGGCAGGTGCGCTCCGACGGCGTCTCGAGCCCCGAGGAGCTGGTCGCCCGCCTGCGCGACGACCTGGTCGCCCGGCTGCAGGCCGACCGGAGCCTCGCGCTCGAGGAAGGTGTCACCAACGTGTGGCTGCTGGTCGGGGTCAACGGGGTCGGCAAGACCACGACCATCGGCAAGCTCGCCCGGCGAGAGTGCGCCGAGGGGCGCTCGGTCGTGGTGGCGGCCGGCGACACCTTCCGGGCGGCGGCCGCCGACCAGCTGGCGACCTGGGCGGAGCGCGCCGGGGCGGAGCTGGTCCGGGGCAACGAGGGAGGGGACCCCGGGGCGGTGATCTTCGACGCCGTCCAGCACGCCGCGGCCAAGGGTGCGGACCTCGTGCTCGCCGACACCGCCGGGCGGCTCCACAACAAGGTGAACCTGATGGAGGAGCTGAAGAAGGTGCGCCGGGTCGCCGAGCGGCCGCCGGGGAAGGTGACCGAGGCCCTGCTCGTCCTCGACGCCACCACCGGGCAGAACGGCCTCACCCAGGCGAAGCAGTTCGCCGCCGCGGTGGGCGTGACCGGGGTGGTGCTCACCAAGCTCGACGGGACCGCCAAGGGCGGGATCGCCCTCGCGGTGCAGACCGAGCTCGGGATCCCGGTGAAGCTGGTCGGCATCGGGGAGTCGGCGACCGACCTGGTGGAGTTCGACCCGGTCGAGTTCGTCGACGCCCTCGTCGCCCCCGAGGTGTAGGCAAGGGGCCCCGAGGCGACTCCTGGCGCCGGCTCGGACGGTTCCTCCTTCTCGGGCGTGCTCGCCGGCAGCTTCCCATCTGCGACGACTGCGCACAGCCGCAGGGCGGTCGTCGCTGGATTTGGTCGAGCACTACGGGCTCGCTTACGGTCCGTGCGTTCCCGGGGGGTCTGGATTCCGGACGACCAGAGACCTGCCCTCCCCCTACCGAGGAGAGACAATGATCACAACGAGAGCCCGGAAGTCGAAGAGCGGCAAGGTCGCCCGACGGCGTGGTCCGGTGGCCATCGGCGCCGCAGGCGCACTGGTCGGCCTCCTGGCCGTTGCCCCGGCCAGCGCAGGCGCCGCCCCGGCGGCCGGCTCGGCCAGGATCGTCTACCAGGTCCACCCCATCGCCATCCAGGCCAACGCGTCGGCGTCGGCGGCCGGCCTGAGCCCGGCGAGCTGCATCGCCTCGTTCGGGCTGGCCTGCTACGACCCCCAGATCCTCCACACCGCCTACCAGGTGCCCTGGACCATCGACGGGCAGCTGGCCGGCACCGGCGAGCAGGTCGCGATCATCGACGCCTTCGGCAGCCCGACCGTGGCCTCCGACCTGGCCACCTACGACGCAGCCTTCGGCCTGCCGCCGGCCGACCTGCACGTCTACTACCCCGACGGCAAGCCGGCCTACAACCCCCGCCAGCACGCCGGGGAGACCGGTTGGGCGGAGGAGACCAGCCTCGACGTCCAGACCGTCCACGACCTCGCCCCCGGGGCCCGGATCAACCTGGTGGTGGCCTCCTCGCCCAACGGCAACGACCTCAACGTGGCCGAGCGCTACGCCGTCGAGAACCACCTCGGTGACGTCATGTCGATGAGCTTCGGTACGCCCGAGGCGGCGATCGCCGGCGCAGGCAACAACCTCCAGCTCCAGCAGGCCAACGCCGTCTACGAGCAGGCGGCGGCAGAGGGCATCGGGGTCTTTGCGTCCTCCGGTGACAGCGGGGCGACCGCCGGGTACCCGACGACGAACGCCAGCTTCCCCGCGTCGGACCCTTACGTGACGGCCGCCGGCGGGACCGACCTGTTCGTGAAGGCAGACTACTCCTCCAACCAGGACAGCACCGACGGCACCTACGTGAGCGAGACCGCTTGGAACGACTCCGACCCCGCAACCTGCCCGTTCGGGTGCGAAGACGGAGTCTTCGGAGCTACCGGCGGGGCCTACAGCTCGGTGTTCCCTGCTCCCTCCTACCAGGCGGACCTGACCGGTCAGACGATGAGGAGCACCTCCGACGTCGCCTTCAACGCCTCGGTGTACACCTCGACGCTCATCTACCTCGGGTTCCTCGGCGGGTCGAGCAACGGCTTCTATTTCTTCGGAGGTACGAGCGAGGCCTCGCCGAGCTGGGCGGCGATCACCGCCGAC
>JAKARG010000183.1 GCA_021819345.1 Actinomycetes bacterium
GCCTCCTACGGGCGCCAGGCCACCGGCGCCAAGGCGCTCATCACCCCCAACCGGTGAGCCCGTAGGTCGGGGCGACCAGCAGGCGGCGGCCGGCGGCGCAGTCGCGCCGAGCCGGCATCCACCGACCGGAGGAGACGCTGCCACTTACCGAGCGCCAGCTCGCTCGGTGCCTGGTCGACGGCAGGGGCCGAGGCAGCGGCCGTGCCGCTGCCGGAGGGCTACTGTCCGAACAGCCGGCGCTCCACCAGGGCCACCGGCAGGCCCGGGTCGGCCGCGACCGCGTCGTGGAAGGCGTGCAGGTCTCCTCGCTCCTCGGCCAGCCAGCGGTCCCGCAGCGCCTCGATCTGCAGCGAACCGGTCAGGTAGGAGGCGGCCTGGGTCGGCCACGAGCAGTAGCGCTCCACCTCGGCGACCGCTACTGCGGCGGTCATCGCGACCTTGTCGCGCATGTAGCCGACGGCCTGCTCGGGGGTCATCTCCCCGGAGTGCAACCCGGTGTCGACCACCACGCGCGCGGCTCGGAAGATCCGTGCTCCGAGATGCGACAGCTCTGCTCTGGGGTCGGTGAAGAAGCCCTCCTGGCGCATCATCACCTCGGCATAGAGCGCCCAGCCCTCCACGAAGTAGGAGGTGGTGACCACCTTGCGGACCGGCCGGCGGGTCTGGGCGGACCACACGAGGTGCCAGTGGTGGCCGGGGTAGGCCTCGTGGACGGCGGTGGTCGGGATGGCGTGGAAGCCGTTGCCCGCCAGGCGCTCGGCGATCCCCTCGGGGCTCTCCCCCTCGGGTGGGTAGGGGACGAAGAAGTGCCCCAACCGGGAGCTGGAGAAAGGAGGTGGCTCCTGGTAGGAGGCGACGGCGAGCACCGGGCGCTGGAACACCGGCGAGGGCACCACTGCGCAGCGTTCCCCGTCGGGGAAGCTCACGAGGTCGCGCTCCACGAGGAAGTCGCGCGCCAGGCCGCACCAGTGCTCGTAGCTCTCCCGCATCTCCTCGGGCGTCGAGGGGCATTCGGCGTCGAGACGGGCCAGCAGCTCGACCCAGCCTTCGGCGCCGGGGTCGATCCGCTTGGCGATGTCGGTCATCTCCGCCGACAGCGCCTCGTAGGCCTCGAGCCCCCGTTGGTGGAGGCTCCCGGCGTCGGTCGAGAGCAGCTCCCGGTCTGCGAGCAGGGCGCTGTAGCGCTCCTCACCGATCGCCCAGTTGCCCCGGCTGCGTCTTTCCCCTTCCTCCAACCAGTGCGCGAAGGAGCCGAGGGCCGCTGCGGCGCCCGCAGCTGCGTCGGCGAGGCGTTGCCGGGACCGAGGATCGGCTGCCTCGGCGGGGAGCAGCTCGGCGAGGAAGCCGGCCCCCGCCCGGGCGGCCGCCGCGCCCCGCCGGGCGAACAGGGCCGGTACCAGGTCCAAGTCGAGGTTGGAGCGGCCGGCGGCGAGCACCCCGGGGACCTCGGCGAGGCGGTCGACGGTCGCCTCCACCAGCTCTTGCTCGGGGGCCAGGCGGTGCAGCCACGGCAGGTGGACGCCCTCCAGGCAGGGGTCGATGTAGAGCAGCGGGTCGCGCCGCCACTGCTGCCAGTCGGCCATCGTCGCCCGGCCGGACAGCTCGGCGAGGACGAGCACCAGGTCGATCTGGTCCTCTAGCGCCTGGGCGCCGAGGTCGATCGCTCCGATCGCCGCGGCGGTCTTGCGGTCCTGGCGGGGCCTCGCCTCCCAGGCGGCGGCCGACAGGTCGGGCAGCCGGTGCTCGTAGCCGGGCAGCCCGAGGGCGCTGGCTCGGGTCGGGTCCCGGTCCATCTCCCCGAGGACCCAGTTGTCGAGGAGCTGGTCCACACCTGTCATCCTGTCGATCCTATGGAGCGCCTGGACGAAGCGTCGGTGGCCGCAGGCATCGCCGGGTCGTGCTGGCACCGTGAGGGCGACTGGCTGGTCTGCACCAGGAGCTTCGCCGGCTTCGCCGAGGCGGTGTCGTTCGTCGACCGGGTCGCGGTGCTCGCCGAGCGCCACGACCACCACCCCGACATCACCATCTCCTACGACCGGGTCACGCTCCGGCTCACCACCCACGACGCCGGCGGACTGACCGGAGCCGACCTGGACCTGGCCAGCGCCATCGACACCCTCGCCGATCCCCCTGGCGACCACCCAGTCGATCCCATCGGCGACGACGCAGGCCGTGGGTGAGCTCGTCGCGGTCCGCATCGGCGGCTCGGTCGCAGCGGGCGGGGACGGCGTAGGGCGGCTCCAAGACGGCAAGGTGGTGCTGGTCGAGGGCGCCTTGCCCGGGGAGCTGGTCCGAGCCGAGCTGTTCGACCAGCGCAAGGACTTCGCCCGGGGTCGCACCGTCTCGGTCCTCGACGCCTCCCCGGGGCGCGTCGAGCCCCCCTGCCCGCAGCGCCTGGCGGGCTGCGGCGGTTGCGGCTGGCAGCACGTCGAGGTCGCGCTGCAGGCGGAGCTGCGCGCCCGGATCGTCTCCGATGCCCTGGCGCGCATCGCCCACCTGCGGGGGGCGCCCGAGCCCCGGGTGGTCCGCCTGGCGAGCTCCGGGTACCGCACGACCGTGCGCCTCGGCGTCGACGCCGCCGGCCGCCCCGCGTACCGCCGGTCCCACAGCCACGACCTGGTCGTCGCAGGCTCGTGCCTGGTGGCCCACCCCCGGCTGGAGGAGCTGCTCGTGGCCGGGCGGTTCCCCGGGGCAGGCTCGGTGACCCTGCGGGTGGGTGTCGCCGGCGGGGAGCGCATCGCCGTGATGGACGAGGCGGGGGCCCGGCCGGCTGGGCTGCTGGTCGAGCGGGCCGAGGTCCCGGCCGACGTGATGGTGGTCGGAGCACCCGGGGCGGGCTCGGCAGCTCGCCAAGGAGCGCGCGCCAGGGCCTCCGGCGAGGTCGGGCCGGGGGCAGCATTCCACGAGGCTGCCGGCGGACGGACTTGGAGGGTGTCGGCCAGGTCGTTCTTCCAGCCGGGACCGGCGGCAGCCGACGCTCTCGCCGCGGAGGTCGGCAGCGCCATCGGTGATTCGCTCGGCACCGGGGACCTCCTGGTCGACCTCTACGCCGGCGTCGGGCTCCTCGGCGGCTCGGTCGCAGCGCGCCGGGCGGCTCGTCTGGTGGCGGTGGAGCGCTCTGCCGGCGCTGCCGCCGACGCCCGCCACAACCTGGCCGACCTGGACGCCGAGGTGGTGGCCGGGGAGGTTGGGCGCTGGCAGCCCCCGCCGGCGGCGGCGGTGATCGCCGACCCGGCGCGTCCCGGCCTCGGCCGTCCCGGGGTGGCCACGGTGGATCGAAGCGGTGCGGGCGTGCTCGTCCTGGTCAGCTGCGATCCGGCCTCCCTGGCCCGCGACGCCGGGCTGCTGCTCGCCGGCGGCTGGCGCCTGGAGACCCTGAGCCTCGTCGACGCCTTCGCCCACACCCCGCACGTCGAGTGCGTGAGCCGTTTCACCAGGCCAACTGGCTTCACCAGGCCCGCTGGTCGATAGGCCGCCGCTCGGGGCCCGGCCCTCGGGGCCGCCGGCTGGTGACGGGACTGGCCCTCGGGGCCGCCGGCTCCCGTATCGTGGTCGGGTGCCAGAGCTGTCCCTCCTCAGCGTGCATGCCCATCCCGACGACGAGGCGTCCAAGGGTCCCGCCACCGTCGCCCGCTACCACGCCGAGGGGGTACGGACCACCCTCGTGACCTGTACCGGCGGCGAGGAGGGCGACATCTTGAACCCGGCCATGGACCGCCCGGGGGTCAAGGAGCGCCTTCCCGAGCTGCGGCGCGAGGAGCTCGCCGAGGCAGCCCGGGTGATCGGCTACGACGAGGTGGTCTGGCTCGGCTACCGCGACTCGGGAATGCCGGGGACCCCGGCAAACGAGGACCCGCGCTGCTTCGCTCGGGCCCCGCTCGACGAGGCCGTCGGGCGGTTGGTGGCCGTCGTGCGCCGGGTCCGCCCGCAGGTGGTCGTCGCCTACGGGCCGGACCAGCAGGGCTACCCCCACCCGGACCACCTGAGGGTCCACGAGGTGGCGCTCGAGGCCTTCGTGGCGGCTTCGGACCCGGAGCGCCACCCCGAGGCCGGGCCAGCGTGGTCCCCGGCCCGGCTCTGCTACATCGGGTGGTCGGTCGGGCGCAGCCGGGCGGTGCACGACAAGTTCATCGAGCTCGGCCTCCCGTCCCCGTTCGAGGGGGAGCGCTTGGAGCGTCTCCTGCGCGCCCCCGAGCGGACCGACGGCGCCGGCGAGCGGATCGTCGTGGATGTCGCCGGGTACACCGCAGTGCGCCGCCTGGCGCTGCTCGCCCACCGGACCCAGGTGGACCCCAGCTCCCCGCACTGGTTCGGCCTGCCGCCGGAGGTCGCCGACACTCTCTACCCCTTCGACGACTACGAGATCGGTCCGAACCGGGTCCCGCTGCGAGAGGGGGCCGACGACCTCTTCGCCGGCCTGCGCGAGCCCGCCGAGGTGGGAGCGGGGGAGCGGGGTCCCGATTGAGCGAGACCTCCTGCCCTTCGCCCGCTCCGGTGCCCGACCACGAGAGCTGGGTGCCCGGGGTCGATGCGATCGTGGCGGTAGCACTGAGCGGCGGTCCGGGGAGGGACCGAGTGGTGGTGGCCCGCTGCGTGCAGGGCGAGCCACCCGAGGTGCTCGGACCCGCTGGAGGCGACGCCGAGGTGACCTTCAGCCTCTCGGAGGCCGACGGCGCGGAGATCGTCGCCGGGAGGCTGTCGCCGAGCGTCGCGTTCATGCAGGGGCGGATCAAGACCTCCGGCGACCCGGGCCTGGTGCTCGACCTGCTCGCGGCAACGGCCAGCCCGGCCTTCGCTCAGTGGCTCGGGCGACTCGGCGCGAGGAGCTGATCCGGGCGTGCCGGCCGGAGGCGGCGAGGCCCATCCGGGGAGGCCCTCGGCTCCGGAGAGTAGACAAATGCCGATCAGCTACGTCGAAGCCAGTGACACCGCTCTTGTCGTGGCCATCGGGCGCTACCACGAGTCGGCGTTGGCCGAGGCCTACCGGCGCCACGGAGGCGCCGTCTACGGCCTCGCCAAGCGGCTACTGCGGGAGGTGGCGCCTGCCGAGGACATCGTCCAGGAGGTGTTCCTCCGCCTCTGGAACGACCCCGAGCGCTTCGACCCCGAACGCGGCTCGCTGCGCTCGTTCCTGCTCGCCCAGACCCACGGGCGGGCCGTGGACCGCCTGCGCTCGGACCACTCCCGCCGCGATCGCGAGGCACGCGAGGCGAGGGAGGCGGCGACCGCGGGCTACGACCTCGAGCGCGAGGTGGTCGACTTCACCGTCGCAGAGGCCGTCCGGGAAGCGGTGGACGCCTTGCCGGTGGACGAGCGCAGGGCGATCGAGCTGGCCTACTTCGGTGGTCGTACCTACCGGGAGGTGGCCACTGCTCTCGGCGAGCCCGAGGGTACGGTGAAGAGCAGGATCCGCACCGGGTTGCGGAGGATGAAGGGCTCGCTCTCGGACGCCGGCTTGGCCGCCGGGGCGAGTGAGATCTGAGATGAGCGACCACCACGTAGTCCAGGAGCTGCTCGGGGCCTACGCTCTCGACGCAGTCGAGGCGGGCGAGGCTTCCGATGTCGAGGCCCACCTGGCCGGCTGCACCCGCTGCCGCCGGGAGCTCGCCGAGTACCGGGAGGTAATCGGCCTGCTCGCCTTCGGCGGCGGCGACGCACCTGTCGGGGTGTGGGACCGGATCGCCGCCGGCATGCACGAGCAGCCCGCCGAGCGGAGCCTCGACCGGATCGGCGAGGAGCTGCTCGCCGAGGTCCGGGGACCCTCGCAGCGCCCGGGGCGCAGCGAGCCTGTCCGGCGTGCCGTGAGCGTCGGCCCCGACCAGCGAGAGCGCCGCTCGGCAGGTCCCGCCGAGCTCGGCTCACTTGCCGGTGCCGCGGCCGGCGGCCGCCGCCGGCGCCTCCGCAGCCCGTCCCGCCCTCGGTGGCAGGTGGTCGTCGCCGGCGTGGCCGCCGCCGCAGTGGCAGCTGCGCTGGTGCTCGGCGTCGAGGTCTCCAACCTCGACGGTCAGCTCTCCCGCAGCCGGCAGGTCGCGGCCGCCGCTCCGGCGACGCTTCGTCAGGTTCGCGCCGCTCTGGCCGTGCCGGGGCACCGCTCGACCGAGCTGCGGGGCCCCGGCTCGGCGAGCCTCGACGTCGTGATCCTGCCCTCCGGGGTCGGCTACGTCTACTCCCCCCGTCTCCGGCGCCTGCCGTCTGACCGCACCTACCAGCTCTGGGGGGTCGTCGGGGCCAAGGCGATCTCCTACGGGCTGCTCGGGCCCGACCCGAAGGTCGAGGAGTTCCGGGCGGGGGCCGGGCTGAGCGCGCTGGCGGTGACCGACGAGGTCGCGACCGGTGTGGTGGTCAGCCATCAGCGCTTCAGCGTCTCGGGGACGGTGCCGCAGGCATCCTGAGCCGCTTCGGGAGGCGCTCGGGAGCCCGGCGCGGCTCTGGCAGACTCGCCAGGTGCGCTGGACGGCGACAGACGTGGTGGCGGCGACCGGGGGCGAGCTGCGCAGTGGGGATGCCGGCACCGCCCTCGAAGGGCTGGGGACCGACTCGCGCCGCCCGGTGGCGGGCAGCTGGTGGGTCGCAGTGCGCGCGGCCCGAGACGGGCACGACTTCGTGGCCGACGCCCTGAGGGCAGGGGCCGGCGGCCTGGTGCTCGAGGCTGGTCACCCGGCCACCGAGGCACTGGCCGGCGATCCCGCTCCACGAGCCGCGGTGGTGGCCGTCGCCGAC
>JAKARG010000184.1 GCA_021819345.1 Actinomycetes bacterium
ACGTCGACGTCGATGTCGGAGGGGTCGAGCCCGATCCCCTCGGGGAGCCGGAGCACCCCGCCCAGCTCCCTCTCCAGCTCGGGCCGCGACTGGCGCCCGCGAGCATCGAGCTCCTGGGCACCCTCGTAGGTCTCTCCGAGAAGCCGACGGGTGATCTCCTCGCCCCCCGGGCCGGACTTCGGGCGCAGACGGTCGAGCAGGCCCTGGCGGCGGCCTCCTCCGGTCTCGCCGGGATCGCTGGTGGTGCTCATTTGGGCGTCACTCTCGTCGGTCGTCTCGGGTGAGGGCAGGCCATCGCCTCAGGGGTGGCGGTCGGGGGACTCCTTGAACTGCACCGGGACCTTCCCGGTGACGTAGTCCTTGCGCAAGGGGTGGCCCTCCCAGTCCTCGGGCATCAGGATCCGGCTCGGGTCCGGGTGGCCGACGAAGCGGATGCCGAACATGTCGTAGGTCTCGCGCTCGTGGGCCTCGGCACCTCCCCACAGGTCGAACGCGCTGGGCAGCCACGGATCGTCGGATGGGACCTGGCAGCGCACCCGGAGCCGCCGACGGGTGGCGACCGACCACAGCTCGACCACCACCTCGAATCGCTCGGGGGCGATCCCCTCGGGCAGGTCCCGGCCGGGGTGGGTCAGGTAGTCGACACCGCAGAGCCCGACGAACATGTCGTAGCCCTCGGCCCGCAACCCCTCGAGCAGCGGGTGGTAGCGGTCCCGGTCGGCGTGCACGACGCTCGACCCGAGGCTGTCGACGACCGGGCAACCATGGGCCTCGGCGACCACCGTGACCATCACGCGGGAGCGCCCAGGCGCACCGGCGCAGGGGGCTCGGCCAGGCGCAGGCCGGCACCCTGACCCGGGCGACGGGTGATCTCGCCGAGGCGGATCTTCTGGTGGAGGGTGATGATCGCGTGGATGAGGGTCTCGGGAGCGGGAGGGCACCCGGGCGCGTACACGTCCACCGGGACCACCTGGTCGACACCCTGGACGATGGCGTAGTTGTTGAACATCCCGCCGGTGCTCGCGCAGACCCCCATCGAGATCACCCACTTCGGCTCCATCATCTGGTCGTAGACCTGACGCAGGACGGGAGCCATCTTCTGGCTGACCCGGCCCGCGACGATCATCACGTCCGCCTGGCGGGGCGACGCCCGGAACACCTCCATCCCGAAGCGGGCCAGGTCGTGGTTGGCTGCGCCGGCCGACATCATCTCGATGGCGCAGCAGGCCAAGCCGAAGTTGGCACCCCAAGAGCTCGAGGCGCGGGCCCACTTGACCATCCCTTCGAGGGTCCCGGTCAAGAAGTTGTGCTGGAGGTTCTCCAAGCCCATCTAGCGCTCCTCCCCGCTGCCTGGCCCCGGGGCATCCCACGACGACCCGCCCACCCCCGCTGGGACCGCGACCTGCTCGGGTGACGACGGGTCCTCGTAGTCGGGCTCGACGGGGACCGGGGCCGGTCCGTCGAGGGCGACCTCGATCGGGCGAGGGACCCGCCGCACGCTGCCGAGGCTGCGGGTCAGCTCCGGGCCGGGTCGATTGCGCAACGCGTGCACCGGGCCCCAGTCGAGCACCCCGTTGGAGACCAGGTAGGCGAAGCTCACGAAGACGATCCCGACGAACACCGCCATCTCGGCCAGGCCGAAGCCCGCGAGCTGGCGGTACATGACCGCCCAGGGGTACAAGAACACCACCTCGATGTCGAAGATGATGAAGATCATCGCCACCAGGTAGAAGCGCACCGGGAAGCGGGAGGCAGGTGGCCTCCGGGGCACGATGCCCGATTCGTAGCCGACCAGCTTGGCGGCCGTCGTGCGCTTCGGGCCGAGGATGCCCGACGCGACGAACGACCCGGCGGCGAACAGCACCGCCAGGACCAGCATCAGCACTATCGGAAGGTACTGGACCATGGGCTGGGGTTCCTTGGTGTCGGTCTCAGCGGCGCCTGGTGACGGCGCCTGTCGATCTCTCTGCGCCTGACGCTACCTACGCCCGACGCCAGCTACACCTGATCTTTCTACGCCTCGCGCTCGGTCGGATGCCAACCGGACGCCGGCTCAAGGCTACCCACGTCCAGGCCAACCGGGTCCCGCCGCAGCGCTGGCGGCCGCTCTCGCTCGCAGTCGGGGGCAGCAGGCCGCTCGCAGTCGGGGCCCGCGGGCCGCTCGCAGTCGGGGCCGGCGGGCCGCTCGCCGGGGGCCGCGGGCCGCTCGCCGGGGGCCGCGGGCCGCTCGCCGGTGCCATCGGTCCGTGCCGACGATCCCGGGAGCCGCCGGGCGCACACCACCACGGCGCCGCCCTCGAAGCGGACCTCGTAGCTCGCCAGTAGGCCCTCCACCGGGTCGTGGTGGGGCTCCGGGGAGCCGCGCAGGTCGTCTCGGACCACGTCGGCAGAGCCGACCCGGTAGATCCGACCCGTGCGCGCGGTGGTGGTCACCACGTAGTCGGCGGCGGCGGTCACCAGCCCGACCAGGGCGGCGACGAAGACGGCCAGGACCCCCCGCTCGACGAGCCGGCGCAGACCGGGGCCTTTCCCCCCCGGATCGCCTGCGGCCTCCCGCCCGGAGCGCAGAGGAGCCCTCCTGGCTCGTAGGGCGAAGACGCCCACCGCGGCCAGGGCGAGCGCCCCGACCCCCGACGCCACCTCGATGCCGAGGATGTCCCAGGAGGTGAGCAGTGGGGTCGCGGCGAGCATCGGTGCCACCTCCCCAAGGATGGCGGGCGCTCAGACAGAGCACCACTCGGGACCCGAGCATGCCCGGCTCGCACCCCCGACCGGGGCAGGCCGGTGCTACCGGTAGGGCCGCGGCGCCCGTAGATTCTCCGCCGTGGCGCTGATCGACGACGGCCAGGGCGACCGTGACTGCGACGTGCTCGTCGTAGGCGGCGGCCCGTCGGGGTCGGCCGCTGCCTACTGGCTGGCCTCCGCCGGCCATGACGTGGTCCTCCTCGAGCGCAAGCACTACCCGCGGGAGAAGACCTGCGGCGACGGGCTCACCCCGAGGTCGGTCCGCCAGCTGGAGGAGATGGGCCTCGGGGACGAGCTGGCCCGATCCGGGCACCGCTACGAGGGACTGCGCTCCCACGGCTTCGGCCGGACCCTCGAGCTCACCTGGCCCTCCCACCCCGAGATCCCCGCCTACGGCTACGTGATCACCCGCAAGGACCTCGACGCCCTCGTCGCCGAGCGGGCCGAGAAGGCGGGCGCCGAGGTGTGGGAAGGGGCGGAGGCGAGCGCTCCGGTGCTCGACGACGGGCTGCTCCGCGGAGCGGTCGTGACCCGCAAGGACGCTCCGGGGGCCGCCCCTTTGCGGGTCCGGGCCCGCTACGTGGTGGTCGCCGACGGCGCCGGCTCCCGCTTCGGCCGGTCGCTCGGCACCACTCGGGACCGCTCCCACCCCCTCGGCATGGCGATCCGTGGCTACTACCGCTCACCGCTGCACGACGGGCCCTGGATCGACAGCTGGCTCGACATCCGCGACAGGAACGGCGACGTCCTGCCGGGGTACGGCTGGATCTTCCCGGTCGGCGACGGCCGGGTCAACGTCGGCGTGGGGCTGCTCTCCACCTCGAACCAGTGGAAGTCGGTCAACACCACGCATCTGATGGCGAGCTTCGTCGAGACCGCCCCACCCGAGTGGGACCTCCGGCCCGAGACCTCCTGCGGGGCACCGACGGGGGGGCGCCTCCCGATGGGATTGTCTGTCGGCCCGCACGTCGGCCCCACCTACCTCGTGGTCGGCGACGCCGGCGGCTCGATCAACCCCTTCAACGGCGAGGGCATCGCCTACGCCTACGAGACCGGCAGGATGGCGGCCGACGCGGTCCACCTCGCCCTGGCGAGCGGGGACGGGATGGCGCTGCGCAGCTACCAGCAGGCCCTCACCGACCGCTACGGCCTCTACTACCGGGTGGCCCGGAACTTCGTCCGGGTGATCGGGCAACCCGAGATCATGAAGGTGCTGGTGAGCACCGGGATGCGCAACCGGACCATGATGGAGTGGGTGCTGCGGATCATGGCCAACATCTTGCGCCCCGACGAGCTCGGGCCCGCCGAGGCCGCCTACCGCTCCCTCGCCGCCCTCGCCCGGCTGGTCCCGCTCCCGGCCCCTTAGCGCGACCCTCGGACCCTGGCGGGTCCCAGCCCCCTGAGCGCGACGGGGTCCCCGCCCCCTGGGCGCGACCCTCGGACCCTGGCGGGTCCCGGCCCCCTGAGCGCGACCCTTCGGCCCTGGCGGGTCCCGGTGCACCGGGCTGCGTACGGTCCGGGCGTGGCTCGACCAGGACCTCCTCCCGGGAGCCGGCCCCTCGGTTCAGGAAGGGGCCATCTCCCCGGCCACCTCGGCCACCGCCTCGACCACGGCGTCGATCTCCTCGGGCCCGTGGGCCAATCCGGGGAAGAGGATCTCGTAGGCCCCGGGAGCGATCGCCACCCCCCGGTCGAGCAGGCCGTGCATCAGGCGGGGGAACCTCCCGGTGCCCGCAGACGCCTTGGCCCCGGCGTAGTCGGTCACCGGCTCGCCGGCGAAGAACACCCCGACCAATGTCCCGGCCACCGGCACCTGGGCTGTCACCCCGGCGGAGGCGAGTGCCTCCGCCATGCCAGCTGCGAGGCGGGCGACCCGGGTGCCGAGCTCCTCGTAGGCGCCGGCGTCGAGCATCGACAGCGAGGCGAGGCCGGCCGCGGTGGCGAGGGGGTTCCCCGAGAGGGTGCCCGCCTGGTAGACCGGCCCGAGCGGGGCGAGCTGGGACATCAGCTCGCGACGCCCCCCGAAGGCGGCGAGGGGGAGGCCACCGCCGATCACCTTGCCGAAGCACCACAGGTCCGGGGTCACGCCGTAGAAGCCCGACGCCCCGGCCGGCCCGAGGCGAAAGCCGGTGATCACCTCGTCGAAGACGAGGAGAGCGCCCGCTGCGTCGCAGGCCTTGCGCAGGCCTTCGAGGAAGCCGGGCACCGGCGGTACGAGGCCCATGTTGGCCGCCACCGGCTCGACGATCACGCACGCCACGTCGTCGCCGATCTCGGGCACGACGTTGTAGGAGACGACCAGGGTGTCGGCCACCGCCCCCGCCGGCACCCCGGCCGACGCCGGCAACCCGAGGGTCGCCACCCCGCTGCCGCCGCCGGCGAGCAGGCCGTCGGAGTGGCCATGGTAGCAGCCCTCGAAGACCACCACTCGGTCACGGCCGGTAGCGCCCCGGGCCACGCGGACCGCCGACATGCAGGCCTCGGTGCCGCTGCTCACCAGCCGGAGCATCTCGCAGCCCGGTACCCGGGAGCAGATCTCCTCGGCGAGGAGCACCTCCCTCTCGGTCGGCATCCCGAAGGTGGAGCCGTCCGCAGCGGCTGCGACCACCGCTTCGACGATCTTCGGGTGGGCATGGCCGTGGATCGCCGGCCCGTAGGAGGCGATCAGGTCGAGGTACCGGCGCCCTTCGACGTCCCAGACCCACGGCCCCTCGCCTCGGGCCACGAAGAACGGGGTGCCGCCCACCGAGCGCCAGGCCCGCACGGGCGAGCTCACCCCTCCCGGGGTCACTGCGCAGGCTCGGGCGAACAGCGCCTCGTTGCTCGGGCCGTCGTTGGTCGGGCCGTCGCTGCTCGGGCCGTCGCTGCTCGGGCCGTCGCTGCTCGGGGGTCGGGGATCGGCGTCGGTCGGGCGCTCAGGCACCGAGCACCTCCGCCAGCTCGCCGGCGAAGTAGGTGAGCACCAGGTCGGCACCGGCGCGCTTCAGGGCGCCGAGCTGCTCGAGCGCTACGGCCGTCCCGTCGATGAAGCCACGCTCGGCGGCGGCCTTGACCATGGCGTACTCGCCGCTCACGTGGTAAGCCGCGACGGGCACGTCGAAGCGCGCCCGCACTGCGGAGATCACGTCCAGGTAGGTGACCGCCGGCTTGACCATCACCATGTCGGCGCCCTCCTCGACGTCGAGGGCCACCTCTCGCAGCGCCTCCCGGAGGTTGCGGGGGTCCTGCTGGTAGCCCCTCCGGTCGCCGCCGCCGGCGATGGACACCTGGGCGGCGTCGCGGAATGGCCCGTAGAGCGCCGAGGCGTACTTGGAGGCATAGGCGAGGATGGCCACGTCGCTGCGCCCGGAGCGGTCGAGGGCGGCGCGGATCACCCCGACCTGGCCGTCCATCATCCCCGAGGGGGCGACGACGTCGGCCCCGGCCCCGGCCTGGGCGAGAGCCGCTGCCGCGTAGCACTCGAGGGTGGCATCGTTGTCGACCCCTCCGTGCGAGTCGAGCACCCCGCAGTGCCCGTGATCGGTGTACTCGTCGAGGCACAGGTCGGCGATCAGCACCATCTGGTCCCCGAGCGAGGCCCGCAGCTCGCCGAGGGCGACCTGGACGATGCCCGAGGGGTCCCAGGCACCGCTGCCCCGAGGATCCTTGGTGGCCGGCACCCCGAACAGCACGATCCCCCGGATACCGAGCCCGGCGAGGCGGCGGGCCTCGGCGAGCAGCGAGGCGACGCTGTGCTGGTGGACCCCGGGCAGCGAAGCGACCGGCAGCGCCTGGTCGATGCCCTCGCGCACGAACAGCGGGGCGACCAGGTCGTCGACGCCGAGGCGGGTCTCGGCCACCAGCTCCCGCAGCGCCGGGGTCCGGCGAAGTCGGCGGGGACGGACC
>JAKARG010000185.1 GCA_021819345.1 Actinomycetes bacterium
GTCGAGGCAGACGGGGCTTGCCGGGTCGGCGAGGAGGGCTTCGAGGGTGTCGAGGTATCCGGCGGTCTCGGCGTCGAGGAGGCCGAGGCGCTCGGCGAAGCTGGCGGGCATGGCGGTGAGGGCGAGGACCTCGTCTCTTTGGGCTGGCCAGGCGGCCGGTCCGATGAGGTAGGAGGCCGGGTCGGCGTAGCGCCGGGAATCGTGCACCCAGATCTCCCCGGAGCGCAGCGCGCCCCTGAGGGCGAACAGCACGCACAGCTCCCAGTAGTGCTTGTAGCGGTTCGCATCCCCGGCCGCCTTGGCGGCGTCGAGGTAGGGCTGCCAGCGGGCGGGGACGAACCCGGTCGGGGTGTCGTCGGGGACGTGTCGGCGCCCATCGGCGTTCATGGCCTGGAGGACGACAACGGCGTTGAGGACCTCACTGGGCGCCACGCTGGCCTCGAAGGTCAGCGCCCCGAGGACCTGGGGGGCGAACGAGCGGACATGGGAGTAGCTGGCCTCGACCAGTTCCAGGTGACCACCGTCGGATGGAAGACGCTCCTCGTCGGAGCGCACGGCACAGGCCAGGCGGTCGGCGGCGAGCCCACGCACAGCTGTCCCTGCCGCGGCGTCGTCGAGGTCGTCGTCCAAGACCACCTCGAGGATGTCGTCTAAGCCGAAGTTACGGCTCGTGTGACGACCAAAACCCCTGCTGAGCAGGGGTTTTGGTGTTGCCCGGGTTGGGTGTTCTGTCTACTTGGTGCGCAGCTGGGTGGGGATGGGGGCGCCGATCAGTTCGAAGGCTCGGTGTTGTAGGGGTGTTGGGGTGGCGAGCTTGGTGATGCGGATCCCGCCGGTGAAGACGATCGTGTTGCGGGTCAAGGTGCCGAGCTCGGCGAGGAGGGTGGGGAAACTGTGGACCGGCTGACCGTTGTCGTCGTGGCGGCGGGAGGCTTTGGTGAGGGCTTGGGGCGAGCGGGTGGCGGGCGCGACGGGGTCGGTTCTGGGTGGCCGGTCCTCGTCGGTAAAGCAGATCGGCGCCCACGCCCGGCGCAAATGCCAGACGACATAGAGGGCGAGCATGCAGATGAGCACGTGTGCTCGTACCCGGTTCTCGGTCCAGTGGTGGATGGGGCGGAGGTCCAAGTCGATCGTTTTCAAGCTCCTGAAGCCGGCCTCGTTGAACTTCAAGTCCTTGTAGGCGCCGACCAGGCCGGGGGCGTCCAGGCCGGTGTTGTGGGCGCTCGATGCGCGCACCACATAGATACCGTCGAGTGCTGCTTCGGCTGTGATCGCCTCGGTCTTGCGTGACCAGCTGAAGGTCTCGTCGGTGATGTCGAGCTCGAAGTGCTTGGCCATCTTGTGACCGTTGATGACCTTGCCGACTCGAAGACCGATCTTGTCGGCTCCGCGCAGCGGCCGGCGAGCCCTGCAACAAGCGGCTTTGATCACCTCGAGGTCGGCTTCGGTCGCAGCGAGAAGCGCGTCTCGTTTCGCGGCCCGGCTGGCCGCCAGAGCCGGGTTGCGGCACGCCACGAGACGCTCGTCAGGGAAGTCGGGGTGGGTGATCTCGGCGAGGTTCACCTCGTCGAAGAGGCTCATCTGCAGCGCACCTGCGCTGGCGAGGGCTGCGATCGCCGGGGCGCGAAGCGCGCTGATCCAACCCAAGCTGCTGTGTTTTCTCAAAGCGTCTATGCGGGCCTGGGTGATCATCCCCCGGTCGCCGACCATCACCACATCACTCAATCCGAAACGGGCTCTCACGACCTCGGCCGCCGAGATGAACGCGCTCGGGTCCGCAGTGTTTCCCGCGAACACTTCCACCGCGACCGGTCGACCCTCAGGGCAGCAGGTGAGACCGTATTCGATCTGGTCCTTGCCAGTCTTGTTGTCCCGGGAGTGACCACGAACCGCAAGAGGGCAGTGGGTTCCCTCCACCCAAGAGCTCGACAGGTCATAGAGCACCCGGCCTCCGGGTGCGAGGTGACGTCGGGCCAAGCCGGCCTCGATCAAGCCTTGGCGGGCGACCAGCCAGTCCATGGCGTCATACACCTCGTCGGTGCCTGCCCCAGCGACCCCCAGGTCGCTCGCCAAGGTCGTAGACGCCCACCACCGGGTGGTGGCCAGCTTCGAGCCAGGCGCCACAGCTCGGGCCACTATCAGCGCTATGGCCAGGTCCCGTTCGCCACACGCCGGACCCAACAGCTTGGCCAGGCCGAGCTTGTTCGCCATCGCCCAGGTCGCGGCCACATGCCCATGGGGCAGCGAGCGCTCGATGTCGAAGTCTGCTCCCGCCTCGACCAGGGCCTTACCGGCCAGGGAGGCCCGGATCACCTCGATCGTCTCTGCGCGCAGATGCGACAGGTTCGCCAACGTCTCGTTCTTGACCTTCCCGCCCTCCCGGTACGAGAGGCGCAACAGTGTCGTCTCGTAAACCTTGTCCTTGTACTGACGACGGGTGGTCACCACGTGCATCGCACCACCTGGACGGGTCATCAGGAGCAATCCTAGCTCCCGGCCACCACCATGTCAAGGCTTTTAGTGACTACACTTAGTGAGCGTCTCGCGTCTATCCGTGCTGGTCAGGACCCAAATCTGTGGCTCAACCCGCCGTAACTTCGGTCTAAGAGCACCAGGCGTTCCACGTCAGCCTCTGCGACGGCGAGGCGACGCTCCGCGACTTGGTGGCGAGCCCGGCTGTCGGTTCCCGACAGGGCCTGGTCGAACAGCTGAACCATCTCGTCGACGACGTCGGTGGCTGCGGCGGCCAGGGCTGCCAACAGGATCGGATGGCGGCGTTCGGGGGCCATGCGACCGAGTGCGGCGGGGGTGGAGCGGCGGGCGAGCGTGGCGAGGTGGCGGCGCCGTTCGGGTGGCACCGCGCTCAGGTCGAGGCGGTCCGCCCCGAGTCCTCGCAGGTAGGCGAGCTTGGCCGCCTCCGCCTTGACCTGCTCCGGTGACGCACTGGTTGCTCTGTCGCCGAGCCATACCAGTGGCGCCACCCCCCGGGTGGGGTCGGTGACCAACAAGGCATCGAGGGCATCGACGGCGAAGCCGGCCAAGACCGGAAGGAGCCGCCGATGGGTCTCGTCGTCGGCTCCTACCCGGGCAGTGGCAACGGCGCGGGCCAGGCGGTCGAGGCCGGGGCGCACGATTCGCTCAGCCCGGAGATGCTCCAAAGCCTGAGCGAACAGCACCGATGGGGTGTCGTGTTCGATGGCCCGGGCGACCAGCCAGTCGCCGAGGGCTTTCCACTCGCCGCGCCCACAGGTCCGCCAACCGGTGTGGGTGACGACCATCTCGACGTGCTCACGCCGGGACCGCTCGGCGGTCTCGGCGTCGTAGCGGATGAGCGCAGCGGGCGACACCCCGACCTGCTTGGCCAGGCGAGCGGTGACCTCGGCTGGGGCAGCGCCGACATCGGCGGGCACGAAGCCGAGGAAGCCGAGGGCGCAGCACTGCACGGCGAGACCGAGACGGACCGCGGCGGTGGAGCGGAACGACCGCACCCAGCGCAGATCCTCGACCGACAAGGTGAAGTAGGCGGCCAGGTCGCTCTGGCTGATCTCGGCTGGCCACGAGTCGAGCTCGGCCGCCTCGGCGTCGGAGACCACCCCGGCGGCCACGCTCGCTCAGCCTCCTGTCCCGATGTCAGGTCTCGACCAGGACCGCTTCGAGCGCGGCGTCCTTGTCGGCCTGAGAAGGCAAGCTGTAGCGCCGGGTGGTGTCGAGTCGACGGTGACCGGCGATCTCGGCTACCAGGACCACGTCAGCGCCCGAGCGAACCAGATTGGTGATGCAGGTGTGGCGCAGGGTGTGGGCCGATAGTTCCAGGCGAGCGTCAGCGGCCATTCGGCGCAGCACCAAGTCGACGGCCCGGGCGCTCATCCGGGCTCCCGCCCGCGACAGCCACAACGCCGTTACCTCGACAGCCGCATCGTCCTGGTCGTAGCGCTTGACGAGCTGGGTGGAGCGGGCCGTGGTCCACTCATCGAGCGCCTTGCGACAGGCGCTGTTGAGCGGTACCTCCCGGTAGGCGTCGCCCTTGCCCGACCGGACGGTCAGGCGGCCCCGGCGCTCGCTGACCGACACGTCATCGACGTCGAGGGCGACCAGCTCGGAGAGGCGCAGAGCGGTGTAGAACAGCACCGTGGCCATGGCCCGGTCCCTCGCGGAGCGACACGCGTCCACCGCCCGCAGGAACGCCCGCTGCTCGCCCTCCTCCAGCGCTCGGGGGGCGACGGCGGGAAGGTCCTCGCGGGGCACCTCGGGGCGGCCGACGCCGAGCGAGCGGTAGAAGTTGTCGATGGCTGCCAGCGCCTGGTTGACCGACGCCGCCGCCGACCGCTTGGACGCCTTGAGGTGGCGCTTGTAGTCCCGCACAGCCCAGTCGGCTACGTGAGCCTCGACCAGCGCGGCGCCTCCGTGCTCCGAGCCGGCCAGCCAGTCCACGAACCCGTGCACCTGGGCGCAGTAGGCGTCCCGGGTCCGCCCAGCGAGGGGCTGGCGGCCCAGCCAGTGCTCGTAGCGGCCGAGCACCTTGGTGGCATCCACCTCCACCCGCTCGGCGACCGTGACCCTCTTCGGCCGTGACGCCATCCGGTGCGCTCCCCCTGTTAGTCGAAGCGGTTCTCGGCCGCTGCGAGCGGCCCAGCACGACGTTAGTGGAAGCTCACGCCCGAGATGCTTCCACTAAGCAGGCTTAGTAGAAGCGTTCGCCGCCGTCTTGACGCCGCTAACCAGGAGACCCCGTGACCTGCGGAGTGAGAGCGGGCGTTGGATCGGCACCTGCCTCAATGACAACCGGACGACGGTCATGCAGAGTGATGGCGGAGGCGCCATGCGTGACCACTCGGGACCCGGCGACCAGCCGATGTGCCCGCCGGGCGAGCGGGTCTGGTCGCCGCGTGTGTCGTCTCTCGTACCGGTCCCGGTGGCGTCGTGGGCGCGAGACGGTCGGGTCCCTTCGGCGGTGGGGTGTACGTGAGCGGCAATGGGTCCGACGAGTGCGCGCACGGACCGGCCTCGTCCAACAGCCGGGGGAACAGGGACCAGGAACGGGGAAACCGGTCGCACCGCGGGCCGGGCGGAGTGTACCCGTGGGATCGGTGAGCGCATCGCCATCTACCGGACCCGCCGCGGGATCAGCCAAGTGGTGCTGGCCGGACTGGTCGGCCGCTCGGAGAGCTGGCTGTCGCAGGTCGAGCGCGGCGTGCGCGACGTGGACCGTGTGTCCGTGCTGGTCGAGATGGCCAAGGTGCTGCGGGTGGAGCTGGCCGAGCTCGTCGGCCAGCCGTTCGCTCTCCGAGCGGCGGACGAGAGCCATGAGTACGTGAAGGCGGCGGCGATCCGTGCTGCTTTGACCGACATCCGACCATCAAACGGCACTCCGAGCGACGGGGCTCTCGACCTGGACGGACTGGCCGTCGCGGTGCGGGAGTTCCAGGCGACCTATCAGGCAGCCCGCTACGAGGCGGCCGGCGGGATGGTGACCGGATTGGTGCATCCAGCGCAAGACGCAGTGTTCTCGGCCCGCCAAGGCGACGACCGGCGCCGGGCGCTCCGGATGCTGGTAGAGGTCTACGCGTCGACGGCGGCGCTGTTGAGCCGGGTGGGTGAGGCCGGCCTGTCATGGGTGGCAGCGGACCGGGCGGTGCTCATCGCCCAGCACACCAGCGATCCCGAGCTGGTAGCCCTCGGCGTCTACCGCCTCGCCCAGGCGCTCCTACGAGCTGGCGAGGTGGACGACGCCCATCGCGTCGCTACCGGCACGGCGGCCGACCTGGCGCGGGCGGCGCCGGAGTCGGTGTCGGCACGGTCGCTGCGCGGAGCCTTGCTGCTCACCGCCGCCGTTGCCGCCGCCCGGGTCGGTGACAGCCGGGAGAACCTGGTCTTGCTGCGTCAAGCGGGCGAGCTGGCGGAAGTGTTGGGCAAGGATCGCAACGACTACTTCACGGCGTTCGGCCCGACCAACGTGGCGCTGCACGTGGTCAGCTCGGCGGTAGAGCTGGGCGATGCGGCCGACGTGATCCGCCAGGCGGAACACCTCGACCCGGCGCGTCTCGGGGTCCAAGTAGCAGCGACGCAGGATTGAACGCTTGCTGGCGTGTCTGCGGGTCACGGGCTTGTTGACGCAGCCCCAACGGCTGTCCTCTGCACTGACCGACAAGGCCCCTGACCAGGGCTAACGTTCAATCCTGACCAGGTGCTACTCACACCCCAACCTGGCGCGGCGGTTGGCGCTGGGTTGCGTTTCGCCACTTCGGCTGGGCGGGTCGCTCACCGGGGTCGCCAGCCGAGAGTGGCGCTGCGGGCCGGTGAGGCTCTGCGGGCACGGGTCGGTCACCTCAGCACTCGTAATGCGTAGGTCAGCGGTTCGATTCCGCTCTCGGGCTCGGGGAAAGTGCAGGTCAGGCCCCCATGCCCCCCTGGCGGGGGGCACCTGGGGTGGTGGGAGACCGCCGGGCGGCCACGGAGCGTGGGCACGCTCCTCTCTTCCCGTCTCAGCAGGCTGTCCCGAAACTGCTCCTGCGTGCATAGCCGTCCACTGCCCTGCATGGCTATGCAGTCTCGCGTCGGGGTGTAAGCTTTCTCGCAGCAAAGA
>JAKARG010000186.1 GCA_021819345.1 Actinomycetes bacterium
CGATCTGGGCAATGGCGACGAACCTGATCGCATCGAGGCGTGGTTGGGCAGCTCCACAGCTGCTATCGATCTACTCCTCTCGGCCGGGGTGGCTTCGATCGGCTTGCTCGGCATGAGAATGGGCGCGCTGCTTGCAATAGAAGCTGCAGCGAGGAGCGGTGGGGTGGCCGCGCTCGTGTTGTGGGACCCCTGCACTTCGGGGAGGCAGTTCCTGCGAGAGCAACGTGCCCTCTTACAGCTCACCCTGAGCCGCCAAAACGCACCGACCGTCGGTGACGGCGACTTGCCCAGCCTCCGCTTCGACCCCACGACCGTGACGGACCTCGCCCGGCTCCGCTTGGGATCGGTCGGTATGCCGGTGGCCGAGAGAGTGATGGTGCTGTCGCGTTCCGATCCCTCCAGGTCCACGCAGCTCGTCGAACAGCTGGCTACCGCCGGGGTCGACTGCGGACCGGCAAGCGGTCAGGACGAGCTGCTCGATCCCGATCGACAGGAGATCCCATGGGAGGCGGTCCAGATCATCGCTGACTGGATGGGTGCTCGGTTCAGCGGACCCGATGCCAGCCTTCGGTGGCCGACCAACCTCCCGACGGTCGCAGCGGTCGGAGTTGGTGACGACGTGGCGATGGAGCGTCCCGTGAGTATCGGCAACCGGCTGTTCGGGTTCCTGACCGAGCCCGTGAAGCCCCGGCAGGCTCCGGCTCTCTTATTCGTGAACGAGCACTACACGCCCCATATCGGGCCGTCACGTCTCTGGGTCGAGCTTGCGCGCAATGCTTCGGCGCTCGGGATCCGGTCCCTGCGTTTCGACGCTTCGGGCAATGGCGAGAGCCCGGTCTCCTCGGGAGCTGTTCCCCGAGGGGTACTAGTTCCCGGGATCCTCGACGACGTCTTGGAGGCGGCCGAGGCTGCAAGCCCGGAGGATCGGACCGACGTCGTGCTGGTGGGTCTCTGCTCGGGCGCCTATGTGGCAATGGAGGCAGCTCTCGTCCTCCGCCCCCGGGGAGTGATGCTCATCAACCCCTATAGTGTTTACGAGGTCCCGTCGAGTCGAGCGACCTCCTCGGGGCCGCTGTCTGCTGCTCAGACGACGCGCCCATGGCTGAGGGTGCTCCGCCATCCGATGCTCGGATTGCGAGGTAGGATCTTCAGGACCGTTCCCGCAAGTCTTGCGACCACGAAAGCAGTGTTTCGCAGGAACTGGCTGGGCGAGCTGGCGGGTCGGCATCCGAAGCTACCGCACTGGTTGTGGGATCTGGCGGCTGCCGTTTCGATAGTTGGGAGCCCGGCATCTGTTTTCGAGCGACTCGTCGGCGCAGGAGTCGACGTCTACGTGGTGTGTAGCCCTGAGGACGCTGCATTCATCACTGTGGGTCAGTCCTGGAGACTGAAGAGGCTCCTTGGCTCGACGGGGTTCGATCTGAAGATCCTCGACCGGCTCGACCACTCTGTGCTGTCGGTGGGTGCGCGCCACGAGCTACGGACCGTGCTCCTCGACCACTTGGAAGCGCTGGCCACGCCGACGATCGGGGGATGAGCCATCGGAGCGGGATTGCCGGTCGGTCCCGGCAGGCGATGACCCTGAGCCGAGCCCGAGCTGGGGGGCGGCGAGCGCTTCGGCGAGCAGTCGGTGGTACTCCGCCCGGGACACTTCCGTAGCCCCGAGGCTGCGCAGGTGGTCGGTTGCCCACTGGACGTCGAGGAGCCGTCCCCCGCCGGCTCGGAGCCGCTCGACCAGGCCGACCAGGGCGACCTTGGAGGCGTCACGGCGGTGGTGGAACATCGACTCGCCGGCGAAGAGCCCTCCGATCGCCACCCCGTAGAGCCCGCCCGCGAGACCCTCGTCGTCCCAGGCCTCGACGCTGTGCGCCCAGCCGAGACGGTGCAGGCGGCAGTAGGCGGTACGGATCGCCGGGTCGATCCACGCTCCGGCGCGCCGTGGATCGGCGCACTCGGTCACCACTTCTTCGAAGGCGGTGTCCACCCGCAGCTCGAAGCGGGCGAGCGAGCGCCGCAGGCTCCGCGACACCCGCAGGCCGTCCAGGGGGACCACCCCCCGGGGGTCGGGGGACCACCATCCCATCTGCCTGCGCCGAAGCGGCATCGGGAACAGCCCGGCCCGGTAAGCGGCGAGCAGCGTGCCCGGCTCGAGGTCGGCGCCGCCGGCCACCAGCTCCCCGCTGCCGGCGAGCGCGGCGATCTCGCCAGCGCCGCTCGGGAAGCGCCACGGCGAGGGCGGCGGCGGGACCGGGTTCACGGCGCCAGAGGCTACGACCGGGAGCCGGCGGGACCTCGCCGGCGCCGGCCCGGTAGCGTTGGTCGCCGATGTCGGAGCACACGATGGCCGAGCGTCTCGCCGACCTGGCCCAGCGCAAGGAGGCGGCGCTGCACGCCGGCGCAGCCCACGCCGTCGAGCGCCAGCATGCCAAGGGCAAGATGACCGCCCGCGAGCGGCTCGACTACCTGCTCGACCCGGGCTCGTTCCAGGAGCTCGACATGCTGGCCCGCTCCCGGGCGCCCGGGCTGGCCGAGGACAAGCGGCCCTACACCGACGGGGTGATCACCGGGTTCGGGACGATCGAGGGGCGCAAGGTCTGTCTGTTCAGCCAGGACTTCACGGTCAACGGGGGCTCGCTCGGGGAGGTGTTCGGGGAGAAGGTCCACAAGGTGATGGACCTGGCGGTCACCCTCGGGGTCCCTATGATCGGCATCAACGACGGAGGGGGGGCGCGGGTCCAAGAGGGAGTCGTCGGTCTCCACTACTTCGGCGGGATCTTCAAGCGCAACGTCGACGCCTCCGGGGTGATCCCCCAGATCAGCGTGGTCATGGGCTCCTGCGCCGGTGGGGCGGTCTACAGCCCGGCGATCACCGACTTCATCTTCATGGTCCGGGACACCTCGCAGATGTTCATCACCGGCCCCGACGTGGTGAAGACCGTCACCGGGGAGGACGTCACCCTGGAAGAGCTCGGCGGGGCTCTCACCCACGCCACCAAGTCGGGCGTAGCCGCCTTCGTGGCCGCCGACGAGAAATCCTGTCTGGACGAGGTCCGCTACCTGCTCGGCTTCCTGCCGTCGAACAACCTGGAGGAGCCCCCGCGCCTGAGCGTCGGGGACGACCCGTCCCGCCCCACCCCCGAGCTGCGCGAGGTGATCCCGGCCAGCCCCAACCAGCCCTACGACATGACCAGGGTCATCAGGGCGGTGCTCGACGACGGCGACTTCTTCGAGTACCACTCGCACTGGGCGATGAACCTGGTCTGCGGTTTCGGCCGGATCGACGGCCACGTGGTCGGGGTGGTCGGCAACCAGCCACAGGTGCTCGCTGGGGTGCTCGACATCGACAGCTCGGAGAAGGGCGCCCGCTTCGTCCGCACCTGCGACGGCTTCAACATCCCGATCGTGACCTTCGTGGACGTCCCTGGCTTCATGCCCGGGACCGACCAGGAGCACGGGGGCATCATCCGCCACGGGGCCAAGCTGCTCTATGCCTATTGCGAGTCGACGGTGCCCCGGGTCCAGGTCGTGACCCGCAAGGCCTACGGCGGTGCCTACGTGGTGATGAGCTCCAAGGGCATCGGAGCCGACCTCGCCTACGCCTGGCCGTCGGCGGAGCTGGCGGTGATGGGGCCCCAAGGGGCGGTCGACATCGTCTATCGCCGGGAGCTGGCCGACTCCCCCGACCCGGCGGCACGGCGGGCGCAGCTCGTCGACGAGTACACCGAGCGCTTCGCCAATCCTTACCTCGCCGCCGAGCGGGGCTACGTCGACGACGTGATAGACCCATCCGACACCCGTCGGGTGCTGGCCGCGAGCCTCGACCTGCTCCGCTCCAAACGCGAGGAGCTCCCCAAGCGCAAGCACGGCAACGTGCCGCTTTGAGGCCTCCCAGATGAGCCGCGCCCCCGACCTCTCGCTGCCGCCGAGCCCCGAGGAGCTGGCGGCGATCGTCGCCGCCGTCGTCGCCTGCTGGCCGGGGTCAGCTGGTGAGCCGGCCAGGCCGGTGCCGACCTCGGCGCGCTGGAGGTTCTCGGGGCGCTGGTGGTCCCGCCCGAGCATCAGCCGCCGGGACCGTCCCTGGGTCGGTCCGCAGGGCTGAGCCGGTGAGCGGAGCCCGGACGGACGGCCCCGGTCCCGAGGTCCACACCGTCACCGACGACCAGGTCGTGGTCTACCGGGGAGGGGAGATGTACCGCTACGAGGGCCTCGCGCCAGGCACAGACCATGTCCTCGACGGGGTCGAGGTGCGGACCCTCCCCCGACCTCCCGGCGAGCTCCTGACGACGATCGCGACGGTCAACGATGTGCACATCGGGGAGCTCGACTGCGGTCGGGTGCACGGTCGGGACGACATCGGCCCGGTCCTGTCGGTGGGCCCGGGGGAGCGGCCCTACCCGGAGATGATGAGCGCCGCCGCAGTGGCCGAGATCTCCGCCATCGATCCCGAACTGGTGGTCGCCAAGGGAGACCTCACCTCGGTGGGATCGCGGAAGGAGCACGAGGCCTTCGAGGCGCTCTACCGGCCGGCATTCGGGGACCGCCTGGCCGTGACCCTCGGCAACCACGACCATCCTGTCGCCGGAGCGTGCTTCGAGGCCGAGCCGGTCGCCTTCTTCGACCTGGAGGGGGCGACGGTCGCAGTGGTCGACACCACTAGAGCAGGCGAGGGCGGTGGGCACCTCGACGCCGGGCGCCTGGAGCGCCTCGACGAGCTGGCCTCCCGTGCCGACCGGCCGGTGCTGGTCTTCGCCCACCACCCGGTGGCGGACCCGGAGCTCGCCCCCCTGGTCGGCGGGGGGAGCGGCCTCGACGAGGCGTCGAGCGCTGCCCTGGTCGCGCTGGTCGCCCGCCGGCAGGCGATCGCCGGCTGGTTCGCCGGCCACACCCACCGCAACCGGGTCCGGCGCTTCGCTTCCACCGGTCGGGTCCCCTTTGCCGAGGTGGCTGCGACCAAGGACTTCCCCGGGTCCTGGGCCGAGTACCGCGTCTTCGAAGGTGGCATCCTCGCCATCCACCACCGCATCGCGGATCCGGCGGCTCTGTCGTGGAGCGAGCGTTGTCGCGCCATGTTCTTCGGGCTGTACCCCCGCTGGGCGCTCGGCTCGCCGGAGGACCGCTGCTACGTGGTGCGCTGAGCGGCTGGGCCGGGCGGGCCCCTGGCCGAGACTCGTTCTGCCCCCAGGGCTGTCCCCAGCACCGACCTGCAGTATCCCCAAGCTGGGGAGGAACCTGTGGACGCGTGGTGCCGGGGCCGACGCTCGAACCGACGCTCTGCGCGCGCCGGGAGGGGAGACCGCCACCAAGAGGCGCAGCGCTGGTCGTCGGTACCTGCCGCTACCATCGTCGGAGGAGAAGGGGCTCCTGCCCGGGAGCGGTAGGCCGAGCCCCGCCGGGCTCGGCCCGCCGACCCTGCCGAGCCCCGCCGGGCTCGGCCTGTTGTCGCCCGCCAGCCCGCTCCGACGTAGCGGTCACCGGGCCGCAGTGGGGCCGTGCCTTCGGGTAGCGGCCGAGTGGCACCGGGAGAAGCCGAATGGCAACGATAGAGCCCGTCCGCCCGACCGATCCGAGGTGAGCCAGTGAGCATGAGCACCGAGCAGGCGCCAGACGAGCACCACCCGGTCCGAGCGGGGTCCCGGGGCGCGCCAGAGGCCGTCTTGCCGCCAGGCCCGGTTGCGCTCGTCGGCGGCGCCGAGTGGCAGGAGGGGTGCGACTTCGACGCGGAGCTGTGGGAGCGTTCCGGGGCCGACGAAGTGGTCGTGCTGCCGACCGCGGCGGCCTACGAGCACCCCGAGCGGGCAGTGGCGACCGCCGAGGCATGGTTCGCTCGCTTCGGCGCCCCGGTGAGGGGTCTCATGGTCCTCTCCCGAGCCGATGCAGAGGACCCGGGGCACGTGGGCGTGCTGCGCGGATCGCGCTTCGTCTACTTGGGAGGCGGCTCCCCGCTGCACCTGCGATCGGTGCTCAAGGGCTCGCCGGCGTGGGACGCCCTGGTCGCCGCCTGGAGGGATGGGGCGGTCCTCGCCGGGTCCTCGGCCGGGGCGATGGTCCTCGGCGACCCGATGGTCGATCCCCGTGGCGGTGCGCTCACCCTCGGCCTCGGACTGCTCCCGGGTCTCGCGGTCATGCCGCACTCGGACCTGTGGTCTGCCGACAAGGCCCGCCGGACCGTCCAGCTCGCCACCGGGGAGCTGCGCATCGTGGCGATCGACGAGCGCACCGCCTTGGTCCGCGAGCCCGACGGTCGATGGCGGGCCACCGGCGTCGGGAGGGTATCGGTCTACGTGGAGGGCGAGGAGCGCGACCTCGAGGCTCTCGGGGCGAGCACCGCAGCTCGAGCCGGGCTCCCGGGGAGGTGACCGAGCACCCGGCCTCGGTGCCTCGACCGACCGACCCGGCCTGCGCCCGCGGGGCAGCAGGCTCAGTCGGCTTCGGTGACCGTGACCGACTCGATGGTGACGGTCTGCTTGGGCTTGCCGGAGCCGCTGCCGAGTGCGTCGATGGTCGATACGACGTCGAGGCCCACGACCACCTTGCCGAACAGCGAGTACTGCGGCGGGAGGCGGATGCCCTGGGGCCCGGAGA
>JAKARG010000187.1 GCA_021819345.1 Actinomycetes bacterium
TTCCGATCTGGGTGTGTTGTTGGCCGAGGTGGTCTCGCTCGCCAAGCGGCGCGGCTTCGTGTTCCCCTCGGCCGAGATCTACGGCGGGTTCCGTTCTGCCTATGACTTCGGGCCGCTCGGGGTGAACCTGCTCGACAATGTGAAGGCGGCCTGGTGGCGCTCGATGGTGCAGCTGCGCTCGGACGTGGTCGGCCTGTCGGCGTCGATCCTGTCCCCCCTGGCGGTCTGGGAGGCCTCGGGGCACCTGGCCAACTTCAGCGATCCCCTGGTCGACTGCCGGGCCTGCGGGGTGCGTCAGCGCGCCGACCACCTCTCCGACCCGGCCATCTGTCCGAGCTGTGGGGCGCAAGGAAGCCTCACCGAGGCGCGCCCGTTCAACTTGATGTTCAAGACCCACGCCGGCCCGGTGGAGACTGAGGCGGCCGTCGCCTACCTGCGACCCGAGACCGCCCAAGGGATGTTCGTCAACTACTCGAACGTGGCGAGCACGGCACGGCGGAACCCGCCCTTTGGGATCGCGCAGATCGGCAAGTCGTTCCGAAACGAGATCACCCCGGGCAACTTCGTGTTCCGCACCCGGGAGTTCGAGCAGATGGAGATGGAGTACTTCGTGCCTCCCGAGCAGGCCGAGGCCTGGTACCGCTACTGGTGCGAGGAACGCCTCGCGTGGTACGTCGACCTCGGCATCCCAGCCCGAGCGCTGCGACTCCGGGCGCACAGCCCCGAGGAGCTCTCGCACTACTCGTCGGGGACCTCTGACATCGAGTTCGCCTTCCCCTGGGGGTGGGGGGAGCTCGAGGGGATCGCCAACCGGGGCGACTGGGACCTCACCCAGCACAGCCGTCACTCCGGGGTGGCTCTCGAGCACCTCGATCCGGCGAGCGGCCGGCGCTACACCCCGCATGTGATCGAGCCGGCGGCTGGGGCGACACGCGCTGCGTTCGCGTTCTTGATCGCCGCTTACGACACCGACGAGGTGAGCGGCTCATCTCGCAGCGTGCTGCGCTTGGACCCCCGCCTCGCCCCCTACCAAGTGGCGGTCCTTCCCTTACGCAGGGAGCCCGAGCTTGTCGAGATGACCGAGGAGGTCCTCGGCCTCTTGCGGCCGTGGTTCATGTGTGACACCGATTCCACCCAGAGCATCGGCCGCCGCTACCGCCGCCAGGACGAGATCGGCACGCCGGTGTGTGTCACCGTCGACCACACCAGCCTCGTCGACCGCCGGGTCACCGTGCGAGACCGGGACAGCACCGCTCAGGAGCGTATCGGCCTCGACGGGCTCGTCTGGCACCTCAATCGCCAGCTCGGCCGTCCCTTGCCGTCCCCCGGCGCGTGAGCGCACCTGGCCGTCGAGGAAAGGGAAGGCCCTCGTGGGCGCCCCCCGAGCCGGGATCATGACCCGTCCGTGACCGGCCCGTGGCTGGCTGCAGCCGGCGCGCCCAAATCTGCTCCTGTCTTCATCGACCCAGCGGCGGTCTCCGTGGGCGGGGCGGGGCGGGGTGTCCGTCAGCATCAAGTGACCCTGCGGCCGGCCGGCAGGTGCCGGCGGCCGCCTGAAGAGAGGAGACATCGTGGAAGATCTGGAGATGGCGGCCCGGGCCGTTTCGGTGGGGCTGCAGGCGGGGCTGGCCGTCCTCGTCTGGGGTCCGCCCGGGACCGGAAAGACCTCGGCCCTGTTGTCGATCGCAGCCGGCCTCGACTGGGAGGCGGAGGTCGTGGTGGGCTCGATCCGCGAGCCGACCGACATCGCCGGCCTGCCCATCCGCCACGGCGACGGGGTCGTCCTCGCGCCCCCGGGCTGGGCTCTGCGCTTCATCGAGGCGGACCGGGCCGGGCGAGGCTCGCTCCTAGTGCTCGACGAGCTGACCACGTCGCCGGCTGCGGTGCAGGCGGCGATGCTACGGGTGGTCTGCGAGCGGGTGGTCGGGGACCTCCGCCTTCCGGGGACCACCTCCATCGTCGCTGCGGCGAACCCTCCCGAGATGGCCGCCGACGGCTGGGATCTCACAGCCCCACTCGCCAATCGCTTTTGCCACCTCGACTGGCCCATCGATGTCCGCGCCTGGGCGTCGGGCACGGCCTCGGGATGGTGCGACGCCTCTCCGCCGGTGCGTCTCGAGCCGACCTGGCTTGAGAGTCTACCAGCTTGGAGGGCCAAGGTTGCCGGGTTCGTCCTCGCCCGCCCGGAGCTGCTCCACCGCATCCCTCCCGACCCGGCGGGACGGGGCCGGGCATGGCCGAGCCCGCGCAGCTGGGAGATGGGAGCCCGGGCCGCGGCGGCGGGGTACTCCGTCGACCCGAGGGGAGACCTCGCACGGTTCCTCATTTCCGGTTGCGTCGGCGACGGGCCGGCTGCGGAGCTTCTCGCTTGGGTTTCTAAGGCCGACCTTCCCGACCCCGAGAGGCTGCTCGCCGATCCGAGCCAGCTCGACCTGCCTATGCGCGGCGACCGCCTGCATGCGAGCCTCCTCGGCCTGGTCTCGGCGCTCGGTCGCTCGCCGACCCAGGAGCGCTGGGAGGCGGCCTGGGCGGTCCTTCACCGGGTCGTCGAGCACGGCGCGGCTGATGTCGCCGCCCTCGCCGCGCATGACCTGCTGCGTCTGAGGGACCAGGCCTGGGCGCTGCCGGAAAGGATCGAGGTCTTCTCCTCGATCCTAGTACTGACCGGTGAGCTGTGATGAGCGCACCCCCTCGCAGTCTCGGGCCCGAGGATGCCGGGCGCTTCGCTGCAGCCCGCCTGCTGGCGGTCCGCAGCCATCCCTACCTCGCAACCGCGCTGTTCGCTCTGCGGCCGGTCGCAGCTCACGGGCTCGGGACCTTCGCCGTCGACCGGCACTGGCGGATCTACGTCGACCCTGCGCCCCTCCGGGGCTGGGAGGTCCGGGAGGTTGCAGGGGTCCTCCTCCACGAGGTCGCCCACCTGGTCCGTGACCACGCCGGCCGGGCGGAGACCCTCGGGGTGCGAACAGCGCCCGAGGCGAGGCGGTGGAACCTCGCTTGTGATCTCGCCATCAACGACGACCTCGATTCCGATGGGATCCCGCTTCCCGGCAATCCGGACCGCCCCGGCTCGCTCGGCCTGCCCGTCGGTCTGCTCGAGGAGGACTACTACAGCCGCCTGCGCTCCCCATCCGAGCGCTCGCTCCTTCCCGCCGGCTCGCGACCTCCCGAGGTGGGCACCCCCCCGTCGAGCGGCGACGGGAGCGCCACTGCTGGCGACGGGAGACCAACCGATGGCGACGGGAGACCAACCGACGGTGCCGATACTCCCACCGATGCCGAGGATCCTAGCGGCTGCGGGTCGGGCAGCGACGGCCGGCGGCGGTCCTGGGAGCTGGAAGCCGACGACGCCGGCGCTCCGGGGATCGGAGGCGCCGAGGCGGCTGTCATCCGGGTGATTGTCACCGAAGCGCTGCGAGCCGCCGGCACCCAGGCGGCGGGACGGCTCCGCTCGGCCGATCCCCGATCGGCTGCTCCGGTGGACTGGAGATGCCAGCTGCGCTCTGCGCTGCGCCGCTGCCAGCAGCGGCGGGCGGGACAGTCCGACACCACCTACCGTCGGCCGAACCGTCGCCACCCCGACATCGACGGGCCCATCCTCCCTGCCCGCTGCGAGCCCCGTCTCGAGCTCGCGGTCATCGTCGACACCTCCGGGTCGGTGAGCGAGGAGCAGCTCGGGGCGGCTCTCGGCCAGATCGACGAGGTCAGGAGACAGTTGCGCCTCCCCTGGCTGTGGGTGATCCCCTGCGACGCCACGCCCGGGCCACCCCAGCGGGTGCGCGCCGCAGCGAGCATCGCCCTTAGCGGTGGGGGCGGCACCGATCTGCGCCCCGCCCTCGAGCTGCTCCGCAGGCTCCAGCCCCGGCCCGACGCTGCGGTGGTCATCACCGACGGTTACACCCCATGGCCGTCGGCTCCTCCACCGGGGATCACCCTCGTTGTCGCCAGCACCGACCGGCCCTCGAAGATCCCCGGCGCCAACGACATCACCATCAGATGAGGCCCATCCGGCCTCATCTCTCCAGCACCGGGTGGCTGCATGGTGAGCCTGTCCACTCCCACACCCGGAGACCACCAGCCCCGCCCGAGGCTATCCGCCGGCCATCGGGCGACCAGGCCACCGAGGTCACCCTGCCATCGTGGGTCCCGATCGGCTCGGGGCGCCGGGCGGCCTCGGGGCAGGGAACGTCCGGGTCCCAGACCCGCACCCCCCCGTCGTCGCCGCCCGAGACCACCCGGGTGCCATCGGGCGACCAGGCCACGGAGGTCACGCCGCCATCGTGGGTCCCGATCGGCTGGGGGCGCTCGTCGGGCCTGGAGTAGGGATGCTCGGGGTCCCAGACCCGGACCTGGCCGTTGCAGTCGCCCGAGGCGATCCGCCGGCCATCGGGCGACCAGGCTACGGAGTTGACCCAGGTACCGATAAATCCGAGTGGTTCGGGGTCGTCGAGGCGGAGGTTCACTCCGTCGATGCAAATATACGGCGCTCCGTCGATGAGAACACAGCGCTCATTGCGTGTGCCAAGATGCTTGAAGTTGTCCTTCGCCCAGACAAATTTAGCTAATCTGCGAGGGTCGGAAGGGGTGCTCCAGCTTGGGTCGTGGGGATCCCAGATCAGCACCTCAGTGTCGTTGGCCACGACAATCCGGTCGTTGTCAGGAGACCAGGAGACCGAGAGCACGTAGCCCACGTCCTGCGCTCGACGCTGGCCGACCGGCCTCGGGTGCCGGGCGGGATCGGCACGGAGATCGCTGACGTCCCATGTCTCAAGTACCCCATCACCGCTCGAAGCGACTTCGTTTCCGTTTTGCGACCAAGCTACGGAGGTTACCGGGTACTGACCTTCGGAAGTTGCCTCGTAGCTGTGGGTTCGGATTGGTTCCGACTGCCCGGGCGGCTCGGGGCGGACAATGTCGGGGTCCCAGAGCCGGACGTTCTCGCCGCCTGACGCCACCCACCCGTTGGCTGACCACGCCACCGAGCGCACTGGGGAGTTGTGCGAGCCGATAGCTCTGGACGTCCAGCCCGAGTCGACGTCGCCTTCGCGCTGGAGGACCCGAACGGATCCGTCCTCTCCGCCATAGACGCATCGCTCGCCCTCTGGTGACCAGGATACCGAGGTCACAACGGCACAGGGACCGATGGGTATCGATTGCCCGATCGGCTCGGGACGGTCGGCCGGCTCGGGGCAGGGATGCTCGGGGTCCCAGACCCTCACCGCTCGATCCTTACCAGCCGAGGCGATCTGCCGACCGCTTGCTGACCAGGCCACCGAGGTCACCCCGCCGTCGTGGGTGCCGATCGGCTCGGGACGGTCGGCCGGCTCGGGGCAGGGATGCTCGGGGTCCCAGACCCTCACCGTCCCGTCCCGGCCCCCCGAGACCACCCGGGTGCCATCGGGCGACCAGGCCACCGAGCGCACCCAGTCGTCGTGGGTGCCGATCGGTTCCGGACGCCCCGTGGGGTCGGGGCAGGAGGGGTGCTCGGAGTAGGAATGCTCAAGGTCCCAAATCCTGACCCCCCCGTCGCCGCTGCCCGAGACCACCTGTTTGCCATCGGGCGACCAGGCCACCGAGGTCACCTCGCCGTCGTGGGTGCCGATCGGCTTGGGGCGATGGGCTGGCTCGGGGCAGGGAACTTCAGGGTCCCAAAGCCTGGCTGCCCAGTCGTCACCACCCGAGACGACCAACTTGCCGTCAGGCGACCAAGCTACCGATTTGACCGCCTTTGCCTTAAACTTGACCTCCCGGGCTATCTCACAGGAATCGATGACGCCAAGCATTTCGCCTCGTTGGCTTCGAAGGATCACCTGATTGCCGTCGCGAAATACTTTGAAACCAAGACCGAAGTACTCGTGGCCATGGATCCCGATCGGATCGGGGCGCCGGGCGGGATCGGGGCAGGGATCGCTCGGGTCCCAGACCCGCACCGCCCCGTCGCCGCCGCCCGAGACCACCCGGGTGCCATCGGGCGACCAGGCCACCGAGTGCACCACGCCGTAGTGGGTGCCGATCGGCTCTGGCCGCCGGTCGGGATCGGGGCAGGGATCGCTCAGGTCCCAGACCCGCACCGCCCCGTCGAGGCCACCGGAGACCACCCGGGTGCCATCGGGCGACCAGGCCACCGAGTGCACCACGCCGTCGTGGGTGCCGATCGGGACCGGCGCCTGGTCTGTGTACATCTCCCAGATGAAGACACCGTCTCCGATGCCTAGGGCGACCCGCCGGCTCCGCCAGTGAAGGTCGATAGATGTGAATGTAAGGATCGTTCCGGTCAGCACCGGCCGGAAGCAGCGCCCGGCGCTCGGCCGGGCGGTCGTGTGGACGGGCTTCCACCAGGGCGTCCCCGAGGCTTCGATCCGCTTGGCGGCGGCGGTCGAAAGCTCCGGGGCGAGCCCGAAGGCGGCGTTGGCGAGCGCCACGAGGCGCCCGTGCTCGGAGACCGCCCCCCCGGCGATGGT
>JAKARG010000188.1 GCA_021819345.1 Actinomycetes bacterium
GAAGCGGTGCATCGCCCAACTCGGCGTGGCGGCCAGTCTCTCGGCGCTCGGGGGTAGGCGCATCCGGCGCCGGGGCCCGGGGGCCGGCTCGCCGAGGGCGGCGGTCAGCTCCCGGTGGCTGCGGGCGGCCTCGAGGGAGGTCACCCGCTGCCCGAGCACCGCCGGCACGGTGGACTCGAGCACTGCAGAGGTCCTCGGGACCCGCAGGCCCGGGTGGCGTCGCGCGAGGCGTGCGACCACCTGCCAGCCCGGCGGGCGCGCGGCGAGGAGGGTGGCGAAGCCGTCCTGGTCGTCGTCGGCGCCGACCAGGGCACCGAGGTGGTCGAGCACCCAGGATGCGCCCGGGCCCCAGGCCCAGCAGCGGAGCGCTCCGGCCGAGCGGTCGGCGAGGATCGCCTGGGTCGCCGGCCCCTCCGGGGTGCGTGTGGCCCGCCAGGTGAAGCGGTCCCCCAGCTCGACGCAAGGGTCCGCAGCTCCGTGGCGGAGCAGTGAGAGCGTGCGCCCGAGGTCGATCGGCGCAGTAAGGCGGAGGGAGGTCTCCAGGGGACCCGCCGGCTCGGGGCCTGCTCGCGACACCAGCGGGACCCTAGACGCCGATCTCGGTGGCGTCGGTGACGGCCGCGATGGCAACCTGGGGACGTGGTGAGCGACGTCTACTCCGAGTTGAGCTGGAGGGGCCTGGTGGCCCAGGTCACCGACGCCTCGCTCCCGGCCCTGCTCGCCAGCGAGAGCCAGAGCCCCTACATCGGCTTCGACCCGAGTGCTCCGAGCCTGCACGTTGGCCACTTGCAGCAGATGTGCACCCTCCGCCGCTTCCAGGAGGCCGGTCATCGCCCGATCGCCCTCGTCGGCGGGGGAACCGGCATGATCGGCGACCCGAGCGGCCGATCGTCGGAGCGGGTGCTGCTCGACCCCGAGCAGCTCGCCGCCAACCGCGCGGGGATCCGGGCCCAGCTGGAGCGCTTCGTGGACTTCTCCGGGGGCCGGGCGGTCCTCGCCGACAACTACGAGTGGCTCGCCGCGACCGGGCTGCTCGAGTTCCTCCGCGACGTCGGCAAGCACTTCAGCGTCAACGAGATGGTCCGCAAGGACTCGGTGCGCTCGCGCCTCGAGGGGCGTGAGCAGGGTCTGTCCTACACCGAGTTCAGCTACATGCTCCTCCAGAGCTGGGATTTCGTCGTCCTCCACGACCGCTACGGTTGCCGGCTCCAGCTCGGTGGGACCGACCAATGGGGCAACATCACCGAAGGAGTGGACCTGCTGCGCCGCCTGCGCTCGGTGCAGGCGTTCGGGCTGACCTCTCCGCTCGTGACCCGCGCCGACGGCTCGAAGTTCGGCAAGACCGCCGCCGGTGCCGTCTGGCTCGACCCGGGGCGGACCAGCCCCTACGCCTTCTTCCAGTTCTGGCTCGGCACCGCCGACGCCGAGGTGGGCGGCTACCTGCGACGCTTCTGCTTCCTCGGGCGCGAGGCGGTGGAGGACCTGGAGCGGGCCGCAGCAGAGTCCCCCGAGCGCAGGGAGGCCCAGCGGGTGCTGGCACGCGAGCTGACCACGATGGTGCACGGCGACCACGAGGCCGCCCGGGCCGAGGCGGCTGCTGCGGCCCTCTTCAGCGCCGACATCGCCAGCCTCGATGCCGACGCCCTCGCCGACGCCCTCGCCGACGCTCCCACCACCGAGGTCACCCGTGGCGCGCTCGACGCGGGCCTGCCGATCCTCGACGCCTTCGTCGCCGCCGGCCTGGTCGGCAGCCGGAGCGCCGCGCGCCGGGCCCTCGACGGGGGATCGCTCTACGTGAACAACCTCCGCGAGCCGCTCGAGCGGGACCTCGGCTCCGCCGACGCCCTCCACGGCCGCTTCGTCGTGCTTCGCTTCGGCAAGCGAAACCAGCACGTCCTCGCCGTCGCCGACGCCCCGACGCGCGTCACCATGGGGTCGTGAGCGCAACCGAAGTCCCCTTCAGCGCCGGGCTCCCCGAGACGGTGCTGCCCCTTCCGGACCCCCAGGCGGCCGATGCCCTGGCCCGCGCCGAGGCGCTGGAGCCCGGCGAGCGCCGCGCGGCGCTCGCTGCGGTCGCTGCCGCTCATCCCGAGCTCCTCGCCGCCTGGGCATCGTTGGCCGAGATCACCGCCGATCCGGTCGAGTCCTACGCCTACGCCCGGGTCGGCTACCACCGCGGCCTCGACGCCCTGCGGGCGAGCGGTTGGCGAGGTAGCGGCTACGTGCGCTGGCGACATCCCTCCAACCAGGGCTTCTTGCGCTCGCTCGATGCCCTGGCCGCCGCAGCCGGCCGGATCGGCGAGGTCTCGGAGCAAGCCCGCTGCTCCACCTTCCTCGCCCAGCTCGATCCCGACCGGGACCCTCGGCGCAGGGAGTGAGCGGCGGCGCAGCGCGAGCCCTCGGGCCCGGGGCGAATGCGATCGAGGCTGCGGTGGTCGCAGCCGACGGGCCGGTGGCTGCCCGCCACCACCCCCAAGCGCCGCAGCGCTTCGGGGGCCGGGGACCGCTCGGGGAGGTGATCGTCACCCGACCGCCGGGTCACTGGCACCTCGTGACCCTCGGCCTGTCGGAGCTGGGGAGCAAGGAGTCGCCCGATCCGTCGGTGTCGGGATGGGGCTTCGAGCTGACCTTCCGGGTCGTCTCCGACGAGGAGCCGCTGTGGGCAGTGGAGCTGCTCGCGAGCCTGGCCGGCTACGTCTGGAGCACCCGGCGCAGCTTCGCTCCGGGGCACCACGTCGAGCTCGGGGGACCGCTACGCCTCGGCTCGACGACCAGCCTGAGCGCGGCGATGGTCGTGCGGGACCCGGGGCTCGGCGCGCTCCACGGCCCCTTCGGCGCGCTCGAGGCGCTCCAGCTGCTCGGGCTCACCGCGGACGAGCTGGAAGCGGCCACCGACGTCGGCAACGAGGCCGTCGTCGAGGTGCTCGCCCGGGGCAACCCCTTGCTCGTCACCGACTTGGCGCGAGGCTCGGCGATCGCCGGCCTACCTCCGCCGCCCGCACGCAGCGGACCGATGGAGCTCGAGGTGGGGACCCTCGGGTGGAGCGTCGGGCGTCGCGGCCGGGTCTCGGTCGAGCTCGGCGCCGGGGCGGCCGCGACGCTCGGCCGGTTGCTCGGGAGGGCTCTTCGCAGACCGGGCGGGACGCTGCGCCTGGTCGGAGGGGAGCTCGAGGTGGTCTTCTCGGCCGGTGAGCCTGCCGGTTGCGAGCCGGCGGGGCCGGTCCTCGAGCTGCGGGTGCCGCCCGACCAGATCGACGACTTGGCCGGGCGCCTCGGTGGTCCGCCGGGGTCCTACTGCCACCAGGCCTGGCCCCGGCTCACCTGGCGGGTGGTCCCATGACCCGACGCGACCCACTCTCCCGGAGCGGAGCCCCGGAGCCCCGGAGCGGAGCCCCGGAGCGGGGAGCGAGCGGTCCCCTCGTCGGAGCCCCGAGCACGGGCTGCGCTCGGGCCCGCACTGCCAGAGTGGCCGGTAGGCTCGAGCTCGGAGGAGGTGTGATGGTCACTGCCGGTCCCACGCCGGGCTCGCGGGCGCAGGTCAGGCGGGACATCGCCGAGTACCAGCGCAGCCGGGACCCGGCGACCCGCGACCGGGTCGTGGCCGCCTACCAGGGCCTGGCCTACAGCCTCGCATCCCGCTTCTCGCAACGGGGCGAGGAGCTGGACGACTTGAACCAGGTCGCCCTCATCGGGCTGCTGAAGGCGGTCGAGCGCTTCGACCCCGACCGGGGCGCCGAGCTGACGACCTTTGCCACCGCGACCATCCTCGGCGAGCTGAAGCGCCACCTGCGTGACCGCGGCTGGTCGATCCGTCTGCCCCGCAGGATCCACGACCTGCACCTGAGCGCGCAGCAGTGCATCGACGAGCTGACCCAGGAGCTCGGGCGCTCGCCGAGCATGAACGAGATCGCCGGCCGCCTGGACGTCCCGATCGACGACGTGGTCGAGGCGCTCGACGCCGGCGGCCTGCGCCACAACACCTCGCTCGAGGCGCCGAACGCCGGCGGCGAGGAGCACTCGCTCACCAGCCGGCTCGGAACGCGCGACCCGAGCCTCGCCGAGGTCGACGGCCGACTGGAGCTGTCCCCGCTGCTCGCCCGCCTGCCCGAGCGCCAGCGCCACATCTTGGAGCTGCGCTTCGTGGTCGGCTGCAGCCAGACCGAGATCGCGTCGCTCGTCGGTGTGAGCCAGATGCAGGTCTCCCGCCTGCTCGCCCGCAGCCTCGCCCAGCTCCGCAGCTGGGCGACCGAGCCGGCGTGAGCGAGCCGGCGGGGGGGAGGAGGCGGGAGGGGAGGTCCACCAATCGCCCCCGGCGGGCGGTCGCCGCGCCGGAGGTGCCCGATGCGTGGATCTCGCCGGTCGACGACGAGGCCGGCCTCGACGACCTGCTCGGCCGGCTCGCCGCCACCGACCGCTACGGCTTCGACACCGAGTTCCATCGGGAGAAGACCTTCTATCCCCGGGTGGCGCTGGTCCAGCTCTCGTGGCGGGAGCCGCCGGCGGCCGGTTCCTCGGAGCCCCCCCGGACCCACGCAGCACTGGTGGACCCGCTCGCGGTGCGGATCGGGCCTTTCGCCGATCTGCTCCGCAAGCCGGTGACGATGGTCGTCCACGCCGCCGAGCAGGACCTCGAGATCCTCCACCACCTCTGCGGGACCGGTCCGGTGTCGCTGTTCGACACCCAGGTCGCCGCCGGTTTCGCCGGGCACTCCTCGGCCTCGCTCGCCGACCTCGTGCGCCACTACCTGGGGTTCGACCTACCCAAGGCCGACCGCCTCACCGACTGGTCCGCCCGGCCCCTCGGGAGCTCCCAGTTGCGCTACGCAGTCGCCGACGTGGCGTTCCTGCTCGACTTGGACCAGGCGATCCGGGAGGACCTCGAGCGCCGTGGCCGCTTGGCATGGGCCGAGGAGGAGTGCGATCTGCTCCGTCGGCGGGCAGCTCGCCCGCCGGACCCCGACCGGGCCTGGTGGCGCCTCCACGACGCCCGAGCGCTGCGGGGCGCCTCACGGGGTGTCGCCCAGGTGCTGGCCCGCTGGCGCGAGGAGCGCGCTCGCCGCCTCGACGTGCCGCAGCGCTTCGTGCTGCCGGACCTGGCCCTCCAGGCGATCGCCCACCGGCCTCCGGCCGACCGGGCCCAGCTCGACGCCGCGCGGGGGATGGAGCCTCGCTTCTTGCGGGACGGGGCGGCGGAGGAGATCCTCGACGCAGTCGCCCGGGGTCTGGAGCTGAACCCCGGGTCGGTCCAGCCTCCCCCCGCCGAGGACGTGCCGAAGGACCTCCGCCCGGCGGTCTCGCTCGCCATGGCCTGGCTCGGCCAGCTCGCCCGCAACGAGGACGTCGACCCCGCCACCCTGGCGACCCGGAGCGACGTCGTCGATCTCCTCCTCGGTCGGGGCGGGCGGCTCTACGAGGGCTGGCGGGCCGAGCTGGTCGGCGAGCCGATCTGGCGCCTGGTCGCCGGCTTCGCCTCGGTCGCCTACGACGGCGCCGGCAACCTGGTGCTCGAAGAGCGCTCCTACCAGGCTCTCGAACCGTTCGCCGCGGTGCCCGGTGAGGAGCCGGCGACCGGCGAGGCCGAGACGACCGGTGAGGCTGCGGCGACCGGTGAGGCCGCGACGACCGGTGAGGCCGCGACGACCGGTGAGGCTGCGACGACCGGTGAGGCCGAGGTGCCCGGTGAGGCCGAGGTGCCCGGTGAGAGCCCGGCGACCGGAGAGGAGCCGGCGGAGACGGACCTCGCCAGAGACGCCGCCGGCTCCGACGCCTGACGCGCCGCCGCAACCGAACCGGCGCCAGTGCCGCCCAGCTGGCTAGCTGTCGCTGGCTCGGGGATCGACGACGCCTCGGGGTCCGACCACCGGGGCTCGAGTGGCGGCGGTGCCGGCTTCCCCTCCCGCCGCCCCCGGCGAAGCTCCGGGGCGCAGGTCGACGGTGAGGGTGAGGATCCCGCCGTCGATCCGCCCGACGGCATCGCCGATCATCGCGTAGTCCTGGAAGTCGATGCGCATCTGGTCGACGAAGCGCTTTCGCTCGGCCCCCTCCACCGGCGGCAGCGGACGGTTCCTCACTGCCCGGGCACGGGCCCTGAAACGCTCCACCATGGCCTCGACGTCGAGCTCACCAGCCATCCCACCAGGTTACCGGTGCAGGCTCGAGGGCCTGCTCTTTCGAGCAAGCCCTCGGCTCGTCTGGGGCTCAGCCGGGGCTCGGTGCCGAGCGGTCGGGGGTCTCCGCCCCCGTGGCCTCGTAGCCTTCGTCTTCCTCGTCCTCCATCGCCAGGCACCAGGTCGCGTGGTCGCCCCCGGGTCGGGCACCGCACTCCGGGCAGGGCTCGACGAGCTCCTCGTTGGTGCGCTTCAGTGCTCGCGCTTCCTCGAAACGCCGATGCCGTCCCTTTTTCACGTGCCGCTCCAGTCGATTCGGGCCGAACCGTGACGTCTCACTCTACC
>JAKARG010000189.1 GCA_021819345.1 Actinomycetes bacterium
GAACCCGTCTCCGACGAGCATCTCCACCCCCACTCGGTCGGCAACGAGATCGTGGCGGTACTGGCCCTCGATCGTGCCGGCCAGGCCCCAGTCGGTCAGCCCGTCGAGCTCGGCTCTGATCGCGCTCGCGACCTCGTGCAGGGCGGGGAGCACGCGATCGGCCCGGCTGGTCGTCACGTCCACCGAGGCTATCGGAGGCTAGGGTTGGCCAGGATGGCTGTGATCGATGTCGCCGGGTACGTCGCCGAGATCAAGGACCACGCCATCGACCACGGCTTCCATGTGCACGACGAGCGTCACTTCGTCGAGACGTACTCGTTGCGCCAGTCCTGGGAGGTGGAGCTGCACCCCGAGGAGGGGTGCAACGGTCCGCTCGATCTCCACCTCGCCCTCGAGGTGGACCCTCGCATGCTGCTGGCCTTCGAGGACAGGGTCATGGAGCTGCCGGAGGACGCCGAGCCGCCCGACGAGTACAGCTTCCCGCTGACCTTCACCTGGGCGCTCCCGCCCTTGGCGCAGTGTCCCGACCTCCTCCCGCTTGCCCTCGACCTCGCCGGCATCGGTGGGGTCGACCTCCCTCTCGAGTCCTCGGCCATCGACAGCTACCCGTCGGCCACCGACCCCGCCGAGCGGCGGCTCACGGTCGTGGCCCGGCGGGAGGTCTCGCTCGCCAAGATCCTCGCCGGTGAGGAGCTGCTCTGCGATGCCTTCGATCGTGCCCTCGCCGTGAGCGAGTACCTCCTTGCCAGGGCGCCCGTCTGGCTGGGTCAGGACTGAGCGCGAAAATCACTTGACCTCGCGCCCGGCGCGTGCTGGACTCGGAGCGTTCCGTCGTGTCCCGAGCGTTCTCGGCGCGACCTCAGCGAGAGGAGTTGACCCGGTGAAGAGCATGCCCCAAGCCTTGCGGCTCACGCCGGAGATCCCCTGCTCGACAGCTCTAGTGCCCGCCTCGCGGACTGCCGGATGGGATCAGCCTGCGGGAATTGCGGCCCGCAAGGCTGCCAGCACCAACGGGCGCACCGTCATCGCGCACTACACCCCGACCTCGGGCATCCGTGGTCAGCGGCCGACGAGCTCACTGGACCGGTGGACCGGGTAGGTACCACCACCGTTCGGTTGTAGGGCTCGAAAGGCCGTCGGGATCACCCGGCGGCCTTTCTCGTTGTCTCAGCACAGGAAGGAACACCGACAAGAAGGGGAGGGCGACGTGTTCGCCTCCGAAGCGTTCGATCAGGATCACATCGAGGAGGAGCCCGACTGGGATCGGGCCCGATGCCGGGACCGCTCGGGTGCCGCTACGGCGCTGTTCTTCTCCGACGAGATCCCCGATATCCTCCGCGCAAAGGCGATCTGCCGCGAGTGCGCCCTGCTCGATGCGTGCCTGTCGGGCGCGATCGATCGGCGGGAGCCGGCGGGAGTCTGGGGCGGGGAGCTCTTCGCGGACGGCAGGATCCTCACCCACAAGCGAAAGCGAGGTCGCCCCCCGAAGAACCGGTCTGCGGAGGGGGTCGCTCTCACCGCCTGAGCACGGATCCAACGAGGCGCCCCCGGGCCGGGCTTTGCCCCGGGGGCGCCTCGCCAGCTACCCTCGGTGGGCCGGGCGTTTAGCTCAGTTGGCAGAGCGCCGGCCTTACAAGCCGGTGGCCGGGGGTTCGAGTCCCTCAACGCCCACTTCTTTGCGGCGGCGCAATAGCTCCGGAGGGATCGGTTACCTACCGGCCGGTGCACACGAGGCCCGCGCGTGCCGAGTCGGCACGCGCCCTGGCACACAGACGGGCCCGGTTCCCGTCGGCTCCCGACGGGTGGGGGAGGCCGAGCAGGCAGCGTCGCCGGTCCAGGAAGTCCTGGGGGGTCGGCAAGTCCGGTGCGGCCTCGGCAGCCCATCCAAGCGCCACGACGAGCGCATCGGGGCCACCGCCACACCGTCGGTCTCCACGCCGGCATCGGCGACCTCACCCCGCACGACGAGCACACCGGACGCAACGCCACCGTCCGCGAGGCACGCCGGCAGGGTCTCGACCGCGCCTACCAGCTCAGCTTCGGAAGCCAACGCCGGCGCTCGTAGCGACACCCTCGGCTCCCGCGCGCCTGCTCGAGGGCTAGCCTATGGGCTCGGTACAGCCGTGGACGAGCGCTGGGGTGAGAGCAATGCAGGCAGATGGCAAGCTTGCTTGGGGCATACTCGGCACTGGGAGGATCGCTCGGCAGTTCGCCAGCCAGCTGCCTCACTCGTCGTCGGGCGTGCTGGCGGCGGTAGCGAGCCGGTCACCGGGTTCCGCCGGCGAGTTTGCCGCCGCGCAGGGGGCATGCGGCCATGGAGCTCCGAGGGCTCACGGTAGCTACCAGGCCCTGCTCGACGACGACACCGTTGACGCCGTCTACATCGCCCTTCCCCACCCCTTGCACGCCGAATGGTCCGTCAAGGCCGCCCGGGCAGGCAAGCACATCCTTTGCGAGAAGCCATTGGCGGTCGACTACGCAGAGGCGATGGGAATGGTCGAGGCCGCCCGGCGATACGACGTGTTCCTCATGGAAGCCTTCATGTACCGCTGCCATCCCCAAACTGCCCGGCTCCGCCAGCTGGTCGCCAACGGCGCGGTGGGCCGAGTGGCACACATCATCTCGACCTTCGCCTTCGCTGCGCGCTCCGATCCGGCCAGCCGATTGTTCGATCCGGCATTGGGCGGTGGCGGCATCCTCGACGTCGGCTGCTACACCGCGTCCATGGCGCGGCTCCTGGCCGGCGCAGCCATGGCGACCGCTGGAACCGAAGTCGTGGAGAACGTCGGCGGATGGCTCTTTGCCGACCCGGTCGAACTGCACTGCGCCGGCCATTTGGGCGTCACCGGAGTTGACGACTGGGCTGTCGCCAACGTGACCTTCTCCTCTGGCGTCACCGCCCAGTTGACCACCGGGATCGGCCTGCGGGTGCCGAGCGAAGTGAAGGTCCTCGGCAGCGAAGGCTACCTGTTGGTCGCCGACCCCTGGACACCGAGCCCCGATCACCCTTCCCAGATCGTCCTCGCCCGGGTCGGCCGTGAGATCGAGGAGATCACCGTCGAACCGGCGCTCCTCTACGCCGCCGAGGCAGACACCGTGGCCGCCCACGTGGCCGATCGGCAAGCCCCGACCATGAACTGGGCCGACAGCCTGGGCAACATGGAAACCTTGGACCGATGGCGTGAAGCCATTGGCCTCATCTACCCGAACGAGCAGCCCGACGCATACGTCCCGACACTCGACCGCCGCCCCCTGCGCCGTCGGAGTGACCAGGCAATGGTCTACGGCACCGTCGAAGGCGTAGACAAGCAAATCTCCCGCCTGGTCATGGGCGTGGACAACCAACCTCACCCGACCCATGCCAGCATCATCTTCGACGACTTCTACGAGCGCGGCGGCAACGCCTTCGACACCGCCTACACCTACGGCGGAGGACGATTCGAACGGATGCTCGGGCATTGGATCCGCAACCGGGGGCTCCGCGAGGAGGTGGTGGTGATCGCCAAGGGTGCCCACACTCCCCACTGCGATCCCGCCTCCCTCAGTGCTCAGCTGCTGGAGAGCCTGGACCGGCTCCAAACCGACTACGTCGACCTGTACTTCATGCACCGGGACAATCCCGACATCCCGGTGGGGGAGCTCGTGGACGTCCTCGACGAGCATGCTCGAGCAGGGCGCATTCGGGCCTTCGGTGGTTCCAACTGGTCAGCCGAGCGCTTCCGTGATGCCAACGCCTATGCGGCGTCACATGGCCGGCAGCGCTTCGCCGCATTGAGCAACCACTTCGGTCTGGCCCGGGCCTACGACGTGCCTTGGGCTGGCTGCCGCCACGTCACCGACCCCGAGTCCCGTCAGTGGCTGGAGGATGAGCAGATCCCCCTGTTCCCCTGGTCCAGCCAGGCCCGTGGTTTCTTTGCCGGCCGCGCCCGGCCCGACGACCGCTCCGACGCCGAACTGGTCCGTTGCTACTACAGCGACGAGAACTTCATGCGTTTGGAGCGCGCCCGAGACCTCGCCGGTCGCCTTGGGGTGGCGCCCACGGCGGTCGCCTTGGCCTACGTGCTCCACCAAAGCTTCCCGACCTTCCCCCTGTTCGGGCCCCGCACTCTGGCGGAGAGCCGAACCTCCATGGAGTCCCTCGGGGTGGCCTTGACTCCAGAGCAAGTGGGGTGGCTCGACCTACGCGACGGCTGAGCGAGGGTCTCCTGCCGTTGCTGGAGGTCGACCCGTCTGCCAACGGCACGCCTCCCGGGCGAAGAGGACGGCCGGCGGCCGAGGACCCAGCCCAGCGGGCGTAGAACCCAGCTTCGAGTTTTGCAGTGCAGGGCTCACACCGGCCGTCGGCATGGAGCCGACCTGACGCAGTGCTCGTCCACCGGCGGCTCGGTGGCTCCTCGGGGCGCCCATCGGGCAGAGGGCGACGGGCGGTGGGCTCACCGTGGCCGGAATACCCCCATGGGTAGGTCTGTTGCCGAGAGGGGCAAGAGAACGGTCGGACTGCACAGATGCAGGGACGGAGGAGGTTCCCATGGACGGGTTCGAGGCAGTAGTGGGCGAGCCGATGGGAGAGGCGGAGGGGCGGGTGCGAGCTGCCCTCGGCGCCGAGGGCTTCGGGGTGCTCGCCGAGATCGACATCTCGGCGACGCTTGGCGCGAAGCTCGGCGTCCGCCGCCCGGGCCTGCGGATCCTGGCAGCGTGCAACCCGGAGCTGGCCAACCGTGCCCTGGAGATCGACCCGTCGGTGAGCCTCGTCCTGCCCTGCAACGTGGCGATCGAAGAGCACCCGGAGGGAACGCGAGTTGCTGCGGTCGACCCGACCTCGTTGTTCGGTAGCGAGGCCCTCCGGCCCGTCGCGGAGGAGGCAGCCGAGAGGCTCCGCCGGGTCGTCGCACGTCTCGGCGGCGAGGGGGGCGACGAATGAGGACCCGAACCGGCGGCGGCGACGAGCATGGCGCGATCGATCCTTCGGGGCGACCAGTCGAGCTGTCGGGCGTCCGCCGGGCTCTCGGGGTGGTGGCTCACCCAGACGACGAGAGCTTCGGCCTGGGCGCGGTGCTGTCGTCTCTCGTGGACTGGGGCATCGCGGTCGACCTCGTCTGCTTCAGTCGGGGCGAGGCGAGCACCGTCGGTGCTCGGGCCGACCTCGGGAGGACGAGGGCGCGCGAGCTTGCCGAAGCGGCGGCGGTTCTCGGGCTCGGGGAGGCCTGGGGGGCGAGCTTCCCGGACGGTTCCCTCCAAGAGCACCGCGACGAGCTCGCAGCTTGTCTTGCCGAGAAGCTCGCCGGCGTCGACGCGCTCGTAGTGCTCGAGGCCTCCGGGGTCACCGGTCATCCCGATCACCGTGCGGCGACGGAGGTGGCGCAGCGGACCGCCGATCGCCTCGGGCTCGTGTGCATCGAGTGGGGTGTCTCAGTCGCCGTGGCGGCAGCGCTCGCAGACGAGATGGGGGCACCGCTCCGTGGGCTCGAGGGCCCCGAGGTGGCCGAGTGGCGCGTGGATCGCGCGCGCCAGCTCCAGGCAATTGCCTGTCACGAGAGCCAGGACCCCGGAAACCCATTGCTCGCGCGCCGGCTCGCGCTGCAAGGTGCGACCGAGCACGTCGCGGTCCGCTCGGCACCCTTCGATGCCCGCATGGCGCGAGTGGTCGGACGGCTCGAGGGCAGGGTCGGACCCGGAGCGGACCCCGAGGCCATCGGAGAGGTGCTGGACGTGCTGGTCGGCTTCGCCGCCGGCAGCACCTGGCCCCCGGGTTGCTTCGAGCCCGGGCAACGCTGCACTGGTCCGATCGAGCTCCACCACGCTCCGCAGGGATGGAGCCTGGTCGCAGTGGACCTCGGCGCCTCCGATGCCTTCGAGGTGCGAGCCGGGAAGGGGTGGTTGGCCCTGGCGCCTGCCTCGGAGCCCATCCGCCTGGCGATCGGGACCGACGTGGGCGGTCGGGGCTCGACCGGGTCGCCCGGGAGCCGGTTCCTCGCGTCGAGGGGGTCGGCGTTGGTGCTCTCGCCGGGGCAGAGCTTGGAGCTGTCGCCTGCGGGTGGTTCCCCGGGGAAGGTGGTGCTGCTCGACTCGACCGGGGACCGAGCTGCACCCCGGTAGATCCCGCAGTCACGGCTGTCCAGCCGCACTTCAGCCAACCGCCGGCGGCGACGGTGGCTCAGGGCGCCCTCGGGGGGACGGAGACGCGCGCAACGAAGGCGGCCGCCTCGGTGCGCCGGGCCATGCCGAGCTTGGCGAGGAGATGAGAGACGTAGTTCTTCACGGTCTTCTCTGCGAGGAACATCGTCTCGGCGATCTGGCGGTTGGTGAGGCCCTCGCCGATCAGCGCGAGGATGCGGCGCTCCTGTGGACTGAGGCCGGCCAGAGGGTCCGGGCCGGTCTCGGGGGGATGTCGCAGGCGCTCCAGGACCCGGGTGGTGACGG
>JAKARG010000190.1 GCA_021819345.1 Actinomycetes bacterium
TTCCGATCGCGAGGTCCGCTTCGCCGGGGAGGCGGTCGCACTGGTCGTGGCCGAGACGGCGGCCGCCGCTGCCGACGCCGCCGGCCTCGTCGCCCTCGAGCTCCGAACGCTGCCAGCCGTGGTCGGCCCGACCACGGCGCTCGACGACAGCGCTGCGGTGCTCTTCCCCGACCTCGGCTCCAACCTGGTCCTCGACCTCCCGGGCGGGGACCCCGGAGCGCTCGACGGGGCGGAGCTCGTGGTCGGGGTCCGCTCGTCCAGCCAGCGACTAGCACCCGTGCCCCTGGAGCCAGGTGCTGCGCTGGCCTGTCCCGAGGGTCACGGCTTGCGCATCTGGGCGAGCACCCAGACCCCCTTTGCGTTGCGCGCTGCAGTCGCGTCGAGCCTCGGGCTGGAGCCCGGAGCGGTCCGGGTGGTCGCGCCGGCCGTCGGAGGGGGCTTCGGCGCCAAGGGGGGCGCCTACCCCGAGCACGTCGTGGTCGCCGCAGCAGCCCTCCGGCTCGGCCGTCCCGTCCGCTGGGTCGAGGAGCGCTCCGAGAACCTGGTCGCCATGACCCACGGCAGGGCCCAGCTGCAGCGCCTGGAGCTCGGCGCCCGGCGCGACGGGACGCTCGTCGGGCTGCGGGCGAGCACGCTCAACGACTTCGGGGCCTACCCGTGGCGGGGAGGCATTGCGGCGCGCACCAGCCGGCTGATGACTTCTGGCCCCTACCGCGTCCCACGGGTGGACGTGACCACCAAGGCGGTGCTGACCACCACCACGCCGGTAGGCCCCTACCGCGGGGCGGGAAGGCCGGAGGCCACGGCGGTCCTCGAGCGGGCCATGGACCGTCTCGCCGGAGAGCTCGGGGTCGACCCCGCCGAGATCAGGAGGCGGAACCTGCTCACCCCACGGGAGCTGCCCTACGAGACCCCGACGGGCGCCCGCCTGGACAGCGGTGACTACCTGGCCTGCTTGGAGAGGGCGCTCGACCTGGCCGGCTACGAAGGGCTCAGGGCGGAGCAACGTCGGCGGAGGACCGCCGGGGACCCAGTGGCGCTCGGGGTGGGCATCGCCTGCTTCACCGAGGTGAGCGGCGGCGGAGACGAGCACGGTGCGCTCGAGGTGCGGGCCGACGGCGAGGTGGTGGTGACCACCGGCAGCGCTCCCCACGGCCAAGGGCACGAGACGACCTTCGCCCAGGTGGTCGCCGAATCGCTCGGGGTGCCGATGCAGCGGGTGGTGGTGGTCCATTCCGACACGGCGGTCGTGGCGAGAGGGACCGGGACCTTCGGGTCCCGGTCGGGCCAGCTCGGAGGGAGCGCCCTGCAGGAGTGCGCCCGGGAGGTCGCCGCGAGGATGAGGGACCTGGCCGGCGAGCTGCTCGAGGCTGCTCCCGAGGACCTGGTGAGCGACGGCGAGGGGCGGATCTCGGTGGCCGGCGTCCCCACCCGGGGGATCGGCTGGGACGAGCTGGCCGGAGCCGCCGCGGAACGAGGGGTCGAGCTCGCCGCCGAGCACGACTTCAGCCAGCCCGGAGGCACCTACCCCTCGGGCACGCATGTCGCGGTGGTCGAGGTGGACACCGAGACCGGGGCGGTCCGGCTGTGCCGGCTCGTGGCCGTCGACGACTGCGGGACCCCGCTCAACCCGATGGTCGTCGCCGGCCAGGTCCACGGCGGCCTCGCCCAAGGGGTGGCCCAGGCACTGTTCGAGGAGGTCGTCTACGACCCCGACGGCAACCCGCTCACCACCAACCTGGTCGACTACCTGTGGCCGTCGGCAGCGGACCTGCCGTCATTCGAGCTGGGCGAGGTGGTGACCCCCTCGCCCCGCAACCCTCTCGGCGCCAAGGGGATCGGGGAGTCGGGAAGCGTGGGTGGCGCCGCAGCCGTCTATGGAGCAGTGCTCGACGCGCTGGCCCCGTTCGGGGTCGAGCACCTTGACATGCCCTTGTCGCCCGAGAAGCTCTGGAGGGCGATCGCCGCCCGGGGCGACCACCGGGGGCCCGAGGGGCCGGGTCGAGGGTAGGACCGAGGGCGGTCGCAGAGGCAGGAGCGTGGGTGGGCACGGACGCTACCGGCGGCGGGTCGATCCTCGCCGGCGCTGGTCCCCTCGGGCGTGCCCGTCGCGCCACCAGCCCGAAGCGGTGTAGATCGAGGCGGGGACGAGCGCCCTCGACACGACGGTGGCCCCGGCTACGGCGAGCGCGATCGGCACGAGCAGGCCGAGGCCGCTGTGGGTCAGCTCGACGACGAGCACGATCGAGGCGATCGGGCTCTGCATCGCCGCCGAGAGCAGCGCCGCCGACCCGATCAGGGCGAAGCCGGCTTCCGGGCCGGCCGGCCAGAGCGCCCCCCACGCGCGCCCGGCCAGGATGCCGACCAGGGCGCCGAGGGCAAGGGTGGGCGTGAACAGCCCACCGACCGCACCCGAGCGCAGGCAGGCTCCCGTGGCGAGCGGCCGAACCACCAGCACGGCGGCCACGAGAGGGAGGCTCAGGGCGCCCGAGAGGGCGAGCTGGGTCACGTCCTTGCCGTTGCCGAGCACCTCGGGCAGCACGACGGCGACCGCTCCGACCACTACGAAGGCTCCGGTCACCGACCAGGCGGTACGGGTCCCCCGGGTGGCCCGAGCCTTGGTCCAGCCGACCAGGACGACGAGGCCCGCGCCGACCAGCCCGGTCACCAGGCCGAGCGGCACCGCCCACAGCGTCACCGAGGCGCTGAGCGGGAGGTGCCCCACCTCGTAGGTCGGCCGGTCGGCAAGGAGCAACCACGACACCCCGGTCGCCACCGCTGCGGTGGCCAGGGCGGGCACGACGAGCTGCAGGCTGAGCGTGCCGAGCAGGACCTCGGCGGCGAACATCGCCCCGCCGAAGGGGACGTTGTAGACCGCAGCCATCCCGGCTCCTGCCCCGCACGCGACGAGCACCCGCCGCTGCGTCGAGTCGAGGCCGGCGCGATCGCACAGGCCGCTCGCCAGGCCCGCGCCGAGCTCCTTGGGGGCTCCCTCCCGCCCGAGGGTGGCGCCGGCTCCGACCGCCACGATCTGGAGCAGCGCGTTGACGACGGTGCTGACCAAGGGGAGGTTGCCCTCCCTCTCCCACACCGCCTCGTCGAGGCTGCGCACCGGTCCGCCAACCCGCCTGAGCACCACCCAGGCCGTCCCGAGCACGAGCCCGGCGGCTGCCATCACGACTACTCGCCGCCATCCCGGCGCGGCCCGAACGCCGTGCTGGAAGTCCCCGTGGCGGAAGCCGTAGGCGAGGTGCTGGACGGCGTGGAGGATCGCCATCAGCGCCCCGGCGCCTAGACCTGCGCCGATCCCGATCAGCACCACCACCACCCAGAAGCGCAGGGAACGGAGCGCCCGGTCGACCTCGTCGTGGTCGAGGGGCAGGTTGGGCTGCGCCGGCCCCCGCTCGCTCCCGCCGGCCGGCACCTGCCGGCTACAGGCGGTCGACGATCGCGGAGGCGAGCTCCGAGGTCTTCACCTCGGTGGCGCCCTCCATCTGGCGGGCGAAGTCGTAGGTCACGATCCGCTCGGCGATGGTCGCCTCGAGCGCCGAGACGATGTCGGCGGCGGCAGCGCTCCAACCGATGTGCTCGAACATGAGCACCCCCGACAGCAGCACCGACCCGGGGTTGACCCGGTCCTGTCCGGCGTACTTCGGAGCGGTCCCATGCGTCGCCTCGAAGATCCCGTGGCCGGTGACGTAGTTGATGTTGGCCCCCGGGGCGATCCCGATCCCGCCCACCTGAGCGGCGAGGGCATCGGAGAGGTAGTCGCCGTTCAGGTTGGTGGTGGCGATCACGTCGAAGTCCGACGGCCGGGTGAGCACCTGCTGGAGGGTGATGTCGGCGATCGCGTCCTTCACGAGGAGCCGGTCGCCGGGGTCTCCCCCGCAGTCGTCCCAGCCGACGGCCACCTCGGGAAACTCCTCGCGAACCAGCTCGTAGCCCCACTGACGGAACGCGCCCTCGGTGAACTTCTGGATGTTGCCCTTGTGCACGAGCGTCACCGACCGCCGGTCCCGCTCGAGCGCGTAGCGGATCGCGGCCCGGATGAGCCGCTTGGAGCCGGTCACCGAGACCGGCTTGATCCCCACCCCGGAGTCGGGCCGGATCTCCCAGCCGAGCTCGTCGCGGAGCAGCTCGATGAGCCGGCGCGCCTCGGCGCTGCCCTCCTGGACCTCCAGCCCGGCGTAGATGTCCTCGGTGTTCTCACGGAAGATCACCATGTCGACCAGCTCCGGGTGCTTCACCGGGGAGGGGACGCCGGCGAACCAACGGACCGGCCGCAGGCAGACGTACAGGTCGAGGATCTGGCGCAACGCCACGTTGAGCGAGCGGAAACCCCCGCCGACGGGCGTGGTGAGCGGGCCCTTGATCCCGATCAGGTGGTCCCTGAAGGCCTGGATGGTCTCCTCCGGCAACCAGTCACCGGTCTCGTCGAAGGCCTTCTGCCCGGCGAGGACCTCCTTCCACTCGACCCGGTGGCCGTGCTTGGCGGCGGCCGCGTCGAGGACCAGCTTCGCCGCCGGCCAGATGTCGACCCCGCTGCCGTCTCCTTCGATGAAGGGGATGATCGGCTCGTCGGGCACCCGGAGCACCCCGTCGGCGGACATGGTTATCTTCTCTGCCACGCAGGCAGGCTACCGAGCCGGCGGCGCCCCGACCCGTGCCTGCCGGCCCGGTAGGCGGCCGGCGCCGTTCGTCAGCCCGGCGCAGGACCCGCGCCCCGGCCCTGGCCGACCAAGTGGAGCCCGGAGGCGAGGTGGTGGGTGAGCGGGTGCCCCACAGCCGCCATGGCGAGGCGGGTGCGGAGCACACCCTCGTCCAGGGTGAAGCTCCGCTCGACCGCCGTCACCTCCTTGGCCGTCGAGGTCGCCCCGACGCTGCGGGACGACAGCTCCAGCTCCATCCCTGCGCTCGTGGCCCGGAGGATCCCCTGGTGGACCTCGACGATCCCCGTCGGCGACGCGACGACCATCTCGGCGCGCCCGGGACCGGCGGGTCGCAGGTAGCCGGTCTCGGCGTGCAGGCGACGGCCGTCGAGCGCGTCGGCGCTGCGCTGGGTGTAGGCGACGAAGGCCTTCCCGACGTGGGCGAAGACCAGCGTCTCGACGTAGTCGAAGTCCTCGATGCTCGGATAGCTCCCGTGGCCGCTTCCCTGCCACTCCCCGAGCAGCCAGGCGAGCGGGGCGATGTCGGGATGCAATGGTGGGCCGGCGTCGGCCGGTCCGCTCACGACCCCACCTTCATACCGAGGTTGGCGTAGATCTCGCGGGTGGCGCTGGAACGGTTGAGGGTGATGAAGTGCAGGCCGGGTGCGCCGGCGTCGAGCAGGGCCTGGCACAGCTCGGTTGCAAGGTCGATGCCGACCGAGCGCACCTCGGCCTCACCACCCGCCGCCCGCAGTCGGGCCTCCACCTTCGGGGGCACCACCGCCCCGAGCTCACGCTGGCGGTCGATCGAGGACAGGGAAGTGAGCGGCATGATGCCCGGCAGCACGGGCCGGTCGACTCCGAGCGCTCCGAGCTCGTCGACCAGTGCCAGGTACTCCTCCACGGCGAACACCGATTGGGTGATGGCGAAGTCGGCCAGGGACAGCTTGGCCGCGAGGTGGTACCGGTCGGCCTCCCGGGAGGCCGAGCGCGGGTGGACCGACGGGTGGGCGGCGACGCCGATGGAGAACCCGCCGACTGCCCGGGCCAGCTCCACCAGCTCGAGCGCGTGGGCGAGCTCGCCTGCCGGCGCTCCGGGGGGCGGCGGATCCCCTCCGAGCGCCATCAGGTTGTCGATACCCGCCTGGCGCAGCCGGACGAGGATGTCCGCGAGCTCCAGGCGGGTATGGCCGACGCAGGTGAGGTGCGCCATCGGCTCCAAGGTGGTGGTCTCGCGGATCCCGGCCACGAGGTCGTGGGTCGGCCGGCGCGACGACGGGCCGCCCCGGTAGGTGACCGAGACGAAGGAGGGTCCGAGCGGCTGGAGCTCGACCAGGGTGCGAGCCAGGTGGAGCCGACCTTCCTCGGTCTTCGGCGGGAACAGCTCGAAGCTGTAGCTGCGGCCCTCGGCGAGCATGCGGGCGATGTGGGTCACAGACGTCTCCCTGACGATGCAGGCGGAGAGGCGCCGACGACGTCTGTCGTACCCGGGCCCTCACAGGGAGGCACCTCTTGCGAGCAGGTTACCAGCCCGACATCAGTGCAGGAACTGGCGCTCCCCGGTCAGGACCATGGCGATGCCGTGCTCGTCGGCGGCGGCAACCACCTCCGGGTCGCGCACCGACCCCCCCGGCTGCACGACCGCAGCTACCCCGGATGCGACCAGGGCGTCGAGGCCGTCACGGAAGGGGAAGAAGGCGTCGCTCGCCGCTGCTCCGCCTGCGCCGCGACCGGCGGCCCGGGCGACGGCCAGCTCGGCGGCG
>JAKARG010000191.1 GCA_021819345.1 Actinomycetes bacterium
GGTGGACCCCGGGCAGCGACGCAACCGGCAGCGCCTGGTCGATGCCCTCGCGCACGAACAGCGGGGCGACCAGGTCGTCGACGCCGAGGCGGGTCTCGGCCACCAGCTCCCGCAGCGCCGGGGTCCGGCGAAGTCGGCGGGGACGGACCTCGGGATAGGGCATGTAGTGGGGAAAGACCTCCCGAAGCGCAGGCCGGGCCGGGCAGAGGGGACCCGGCAGCGTCAAAGCTACCCCCTGGGCCGGGCTGCGGGGCAGCCGGGGCCGGCAGGCCACCGACCGGGCGCCGGCTCTGCAGGGCGGCCGGGGTCGGGGCCGGGGTCCGGGCCGGGGTCGGGGTCGGGGTCGGGGTCGGACAGGCGAGCTGCCAGCGCCGCGACCAGCCCCGGGATGGTGTGCTCGGAGGCGACCACCGCCACCTCGAGGCCAGCGTCCCGAGCGGTCGCAGCGGTGACCGGGCCGATGCAGGCAACCACCGGGGGGACCCGGTCCCGGCCGGCGAATGCCAGGTAGTTGGTGACCGTCGAGGAGGACGTGAAGCAGATCGCGTCCGCCGCCCGGACCGCCTCCAGCTCCGGCCCGGCCGGCTCGGCGGCGAGCGTGCGGTAGGCCTCGACCACCTCGACCTCCCAGCCGGCCGCCCGCAGGCCTTCGGGCAGCAGGTCCCGGGCCACCGCCGCCCGGGGGAGGAGCACCCGGGGCGTCCCCCCGTGAGCCGGTGGCGGGGCAGCCAGGAGGCCGTCCAACAGCGCCTCGGCGACGTGCTCGGAAGGCACCAGGTCGGCTACCAGGCGGTAGCCGACGAGCGCCTCGGCAGTGGCCGGCCCGATGGCGGCGACCCGGGTCCCCGCCCAAGCCCGCCCGTCGGGGAGCAGGTCGCAGAGCCGCGCCACGGCGTTGGCCGAGGTGAGCACCACCCAGTCGTAGCCGCCCGCCTGGACCCCAAGAGCAGCCGCCGCCAGCCCCGCACCCCCGTCGGCGGGGTCCGCCAGGACGATGCTCGGCACCTCGATCGGGCGGGCGCCGAGCTGCCTCAGACGGGCCGACAGCGTGGACGCCTGAGACCGGGCCCGGGTGACCACGACCGAGCGGCCGAGGAGCGGGCGCCGCTCGTACCAGCCCAGGTCGAGGGCGGCGACCTCGCCGACGACGATCGTCGCCGGCGGCTCGACCCGTGCGGCGCCGAGCCCTGCGAGGGTGGTGCGCACGGTGACCTGCTCCGGTCGGGTCCCCCAGGTCACCGCAGCGACCGGGGTGTGGGGGTCCCGCCCGCCGGCGATCAGCCGAGCGGCGATCTCGCCGCGGTGGGCAACTCCCATCAGGACCACGATCGTCCCGGCCGCTCGGGCGAGCGCCTCCCAGTCGGTTTCGACCTCGAGGTCCGCCCGACGGTGGCCGGTCACCACGGTGAACGAGGTGGAGATGCCCCGCTGGGTGACCGGGATGCCGGCGTAGGCCGGTACCGCCACCGCCGAGCTGACTCCCGGGACCACCTCGTAGTCGACGCCGGCGGCGGCGAGGGCGATCGCCTCCTCGCCGCCCCTGCCGAACACGAAGGGGTCCCCCCCCTTCAACCGGACCACCTCCCGTCCCCGCAGACCGAGCTCGACGAGGAGCGAGTTGATGGCCTCCTGCGCCGCCGGGCCACCGGGGGTCTTGCCGACGTCGACCCGCTCGGCAGCTGCGGGAGCCCGCTCGAGCAGGGAAGGCTCGGCAAGCCGGTCGTGGACGACGACCTCGGCCCGGGCGAGGACCTCCGCAGCCCGCAGGGTGAGCAGCCCGGGGTCGCCGGGACCGGCGCCGACCAGGTAGACGGTCACCGCCGGGTCGGCCCGCCGGGCCCCACCAGCTCGGCCGCGAGGTCGCGTCCGAGGTCCTCTCCGGTGGAAGTCGGGCCGCGCCGGCGTCCCCGCCGGGCCACCCCGTCGTTACCGACGACCAGCGCCTCGATCTCCAGCCGTGCGCCGGCCACCCGGGCCAGGGCGCCGACGGGCAGGTCGCAGCCACCGCCGAGGCAAGCGAGGAAAGCGCGCTCGGCCTCGACCTCGGCTCGCACACCGAGGTCGTCGAGCTCGTCGAGCAGGCCGGCGGCGGCCTGGTCCCCCTCACGGCACTCGACGGCGAGCGCACCCTGGCCGACCTGGGGCAGCACCACGCCGGGTTCGAGCACCTCGGCGACGCGGTCGGCCAGGCCCAAGCGGGCGAGCGCGGCGAGGGCCACGACGACCGCACCCCCGGGCGGCACCTTGCCCAGGCGGGTTGCGATGTTGCCCCGCAGGTCGACGAAGCGCAGGTCCCCCCGGGCGGCAGCGAGCTGGGCCCGGCGGCGGACCGAGCCGGTGGCGACGGTCGCTCCCTCGGCAAGGCCGGCCAGGTCGGCGCCCACCAGGGCGTCGCGGGGGTCGGCGCGCTCGGGGTAGGCAGCGATGACCAGACCTTCGGTCGGCAGCGACGGGAGGTCCTTGGCCGAGTGCACCGCGATGTCGGCACGCCCGGCGAGCACCGCCGACTGGACCTCCTTGACGAAGACCCCCTGGCCCCCGAGCTCGGGGATCGGGCGGTCCTGGATGCGGTCGCCGGCGGTGTCGACCACGAGCAGCTCGCAGCGCAACCCCGGATGGGCCGCGCCGAGGCGGGCGGCGACTGCTCCCGCCTGCCACCGGGCGAGGGCGCTGGCCCGGGTGGCGATCGTGACCCGGTGGCCCGGGGCGGCGAGGTTCAACTCGGGGCCATCCAGGAGCCCTCCCGGTCGCGGCTCACCTCAGGGCCCCGAGGGTCGCTCCCCGGCAGGCGGACGGCGGCCGGCGATGGCCAGCACCGCCTCCCAGGGGCCACCCGTCGGCAAGGGGGAAGGCGCAGGGGGGAGCCCGTCGAGCAGCACTTCGACGTCAGCGGGCCGGTAGTCCCAGCCGAGGGCTCCTGCGAGGTCCCAGGCGTGCAGGTGCCACTCGAGAGCGAGGAGCAGGCCATGGCGGGTGGCGCTCAGCCGACCCTCCGCGTCCCAGACCCCGAGGCGGAGGTCCGATCCGGTGTCGGCGAGGCGCTCTCCGTAGCGGGTGGCCACCGCGTCGAACGCGACCAAGCGGTCGATGCCGGCGGCGAGGCGGTCGGGGGGGACCGGAGGGATCGGGCCGCAGCACACGAGCGACCGGCTCCGGTCGGCGTCGGAGGGTGCCCTGCCGGCGAGGGAAGCGTCGAGCAGGCGGTGGCAGCTGCGGGCGGTAGCGAGCAGGTGCCCGGCCACTCCGATCGCCGGGCACGCAGTCGACTCCACCGGCAGGGTCCAGTCGACGTACTCCTGGCCAAGGCGGACCAGCGCCCTCACGCCTTCGGCGTACGAGCAGAGCACCCGGGCACGCAGCGGGTCGGGTTCGTCGTCGCCGAAGGAGACGGGGTAGAGCACCGCCCCATTGTGGCTGACGCCCGACGGATCGCGCTCCTGCTGGACCCTCGGCCCGGCGCACCGCACCTCCCGGGCCCTCCCGGGTACCGGCTGGCCCTCCCGGGTACCGGCTGGCCCCGACCGCAGCCCGCCCACGGCCCGGCGCCGATCAGGGATCGAGGTCGAACAGCTCGGCCAGGCTGCCCGCGAGCCGCCCGCCGCGCGCCTCTCCCGAAACCGCCTTCAGCCTGACCGTCGGGTCGTGCAGCAGCTTGGCGACGATCCCCCGGGTCAGCGCCTCGACGGCACGCCGCTCCTCCGGCTCCAGCTCGGCGAGACGGGAGGCGGCCCGCTGGAGCTCGGCGGCTCGGATGCCTTCGGCCTTTCGGTGCAGTGCGGCGACGACGGGGGCGGCCACCGATCGCTCGGAAGAGGTGCCCACCCACCGCTCGAGCTCCTCGGCGAGGATCTCCTGGGCAGCGGGAACCTCGGCGCGCCGCCCGGCGACTGCGGCGTCGGCGTGGGCCTGCAGGTCGGCAAGGTCGAACAGCTCGACCCCGGGCACGTCGGCGACCGCTGCGTCGACGTTGCGGGGCACCCCGAGGTCGACCACGACACAGCGCCGCCCGTCCCGACCGGCGAAGTGGTCGGGCCCGAGGAGCGTCCCTGCGGCGTCGGTGGCGCAGAAGACCGCGTCTGCGGAGCCCAACGCCTCGGAGAGGCCGTCCCATGGCACGGCGGTCGCCCCCGTTGCCCGGGCCAGGGCCTCTGCCCGGGCGGAGGTCCGATTGACCACGAGGACCGCGGCTACCCCCTCGGCCGAAGCCACGAGCCCGGTCAGCGCAGAGCCCATCTCCCCGGCGCCGACGACGACCACCCGTCGGCCCGAGAAGCACCCGGCCCCGGGGCAGGGAGCCCCGGGGGCCGGGCCTCCGGCGAGGTGGCTGCCGGCGAGCATCGCTGCGGTGTGCGGGAGCGAAGTGGTGCCCCTCGAGATGGCGGTCTCGGAGCGGACCCGCTTGCCCGCCTCCACCGCCCGGCGCACCAGCTCGCCGAGCACGGGGCCGGCAGCTCGCTCCTCCCGGGCGACGTCTCCCGCCGAGCGCACCTGGCGAAGGATCTCGCCCTCGCCGAGAACTGCCGAGTCGAGCCCGGCCGCCACCCGGAGGAGGTGACCGGCAGCAGCCCGGTCGTGGTAGTCGTAGAGGCTGGTGGAGAAGGTCTCCGGCGGGGTCCCCGACCACATGGCGAGGAAGTCCCGGATGTCGCCCAGTGCGCCGTGGAAGCGCTCGGTGGTGGCATAGACCTCGGTGCGCATGCAGGTCGACACGACCATGACCTCGTCGAGATGGGGGCGGCCTGCGAGGTCGGCGAGGGCCTTGGGGAGTGCGTCGCCGGGCACCGCGGTGCGCTCGAGCACGTCGAGGGGGGCGCTGCGGTGGTTGAGGCCTACGACGACGACAGACACGCTCGGATTCGTTCCCTTGCTCGGGCGATGTCGCCCGCTTCGACCAGCTCGAGCATGCTCCACTCAAGGACCGGGCGCCAGTCGACGTCCTCGGTGCTGCGTCCCTGCGCCCGGAGCTGCTCGCGCGCCTCGCCGAGCAGCTCGGCGAGGGTCGCCCACCCGGGTCCGAGCTCGGCTGCGACATGCGACTTGAGCCAGCCGGCGAGCGCCGGGCTGCGCCCGCCGGTCGATACCGTCACCATCACCGGACCCTGGCGCACCACCGACGGCAGGGTGAACGTGCAGAGTGACGGCTCGTCGGCCGAGTTGACCCACACCCCTGCGGCGTCACCGTCGGCCCGGACCTCCCGGTCGACCTCGGGGTCGCCGGTCGCAGCGATGGCCAACCACACCCCCTCCAGGTCCTGCGAGCGGTAGGGGCGCTCGTCCCAGGTGAGCGGCATCGAGCGGACCTCGGGACCGACCACCGTGGCGACGACCTGCACCCGGGCGCCGGCGACGAGGAGCCCTTCGGCCTTGCGGGCCCCGATCCGCCCGGCGCCGACCACCAGGCAGGGCCGGCCGGCCACCACCAGGTTCACCGGATAGAGGACCTCGCCGATCGCCACGACCCTCAGCCGGGGGCTGCGTCGAGGTCCACCGGGTCGGTGGACGCCTGGGTCCCGTAGTAGCTCAGGATCTGCAGCTCCACACCGAGGTCGACCTGGCGGACCGCGACGCGGGGAGGGGCGGCGACGCGCGCCGGGGCGAAGTTGAGGATCGACCCCACGCCGGCCTCGACCAGGGCATCGGCCGCCGCCTGGGCCGCCGAAGCGGGGGTCGTGAGCAGGGCGAGCTCGACACCCTTCTCCTCCACGACCTCGGCGAGGCGCTCGAAGGGCTCCACGACCAGCCCACCGACCTGCTGGCCCACGGTCCGCGGGTCGACGTCGAAGGCAGCGACCACCCGGAAGCCGCGAGCGTTGAAGCCGCCGTATCGGACCAAGGCATGGCCGAGGTTGCCGACGCCGACGATCGCCACCCGACGGTCGCTGCTCAGACCGAGCTGACGACTTATCTGGCGCACCAGGTAGGACACGTCGTAGCCCACGCCCCGGGTCCCGTAGGAGCCGAGATGGGAGAGGTCCTTTCGGACCTGGGCAGCGTTGACCCCCGCTCCCGCGGCGAGGTTGTCCGAGGAGATCGTCGCCTCCGTCGCATCGGTCAGCACCCGCAGGTAGACGGGGAGCCGAGCGACGGTCGCCTCGGGCAGCCGGCTCAGGGACACGTCAGCGAAGAGTACCCGCACCCCGCTCGGATCCTCGGCGCGCCACGAAGCCGAGGGGCCAGTTCCAGGTGGCTGGGACCGGGTGCCGGTGGTCCGCCAGGGCCCAGCCAGCTCGGCCTGCTAGGGGCCAGCCAGCTCGGCCACAGCCGGCCCAGGCTCAGCCTGCTGGGGCTCAGCCTGCTTGGGTGAAGCGGGCGCCGAGGAAGCGGTCCACGTCGTCGGCCCTGATCCGGTAGCTGCGCCCCACCCTCACGGCAGGTAGCTGCCCGGACTGGACGAGGCGGTAGACGGTCAT
>JAKARG010000192.1 GCA_021819345.1 Actinomycetes bacterium
CGGACCCCCCGATGCAGGTGTGGCGCCTCGAAGTCCATGCACTCGTAGTCCATGCGCTCGAAGTCTGCCCATGCGATGGACGGGCCCCATTTGGTACTTCATCGCACGACCGCCCCGCCGGCCAAGCCCAGCACGGTTGACGGCGCCGCTTCCCTAGGCTGGCGCCATGTCTCTCTACGACTACGACCTCTCGGCGCTCGACGGCACCCCACTCGACCTAGGGGACCTACGGGGAAAGGCGGTCCTCGTGGTGAACGTCGCCTCGCGCTGCGGGCTCACCCCGCAGTACACCGGCCTCGAGCACCTCCAGGAGCGCTTCGCCGGCAGGGGCTTCAGCGTCCTCGGCGTCCCCTGCAACCAGTTCGGCGGCCAGGAGCCCGGCACCGCAGAGGAGATCCAGACCTTCTGCTCGACCACCTACGGCGTCACCTTCCCGATGACCGAGAAGGTCGAGGTCAACGGCGAGGGACGCCACCCGCTGTATGGCGAGCTCACCGCCTTCGCCGACGACGACGGCGAGGCCGGGGACATCCAGTGGAACTTCGAGAAGTTCCTCGTCGGCCCCGACGGCTCGGTCGTCCGGCGCTTCCGTCCCCGGACGGAGCCGGAGTCGGCCGAGGTGCTCGAAGCGATCGAGGCCGTGCTCCCCGCCTGACCCTCGCTCGCCTTCCGGTGCCGGGCGGTCCCGTCTCGGGGCGAGCGACGAGCCCCGCTTCCGACGGCCGGCTCCGCTCAGCGACCCCCGCCGGGCAGCGGGCCAAAAGATGCAGCCCGGACCACCGCAGCGACCCGGTCGGGTCGCTCGAACGGCAGCTGGTGGCCGGCGCCGGAGAGGATCTCGAGGCTCGATCCCGCCAGGGCGGCGGCGAGCTCCCGGCCGAGCTCGGTGCGGATCACCCGGTCCTCGGTGCCGTGCAGGACCGTCGCCGGCACCGACAATGCCCCGAGCTCGGCGCGCAGGTCGAAGCGAGCCATGGAGCGGAGGAAGTCGCCCCGGGCCCCGGCGGCCATCGGGACGCTGGCTGCCATGAGGGCGGCGAGCGGTGGGTCGGCACCGAAGCCTTGGCGGGCGACGAAGGCACGGGTGAGCTCGTGGCCGGAGAGGGCGAGGAGCAGCGGATGCTCGACGGTCGCAAGGGCGAGACGTTCGTACCATCCTCCGGGGCTCCCCGGCAGCGGGCTGCGGGCGGCGGTCGCGACGAGCAGCAAGTGGCCGACCCGCTCGGCGAGGGTCTCGGGATGAGTGGCGGCGAAGGCGAGCACCGCCATGCCCCCCATCGAGTGCCCGGCGAGCACGGCGCCCCTCGCGTCCAGCACGTCGAGCACTGCCGCCACGTCGCCGGCGAGGGCCCCGATGCTCGCTCCGTCGGGGCCGAGACCGGAGCGCCCGTGGCCCCGCTGGTCCCAGACGACCACCCGGTGACCACTGCCGACCAGGCGACGCGCGACCGGGCCCCAGGTCCGCCGGTCTGCGGTCCATCCGTGGGCGAGCACCACGAGCGGGCCCTCCGACGGGCCGCAGACCGCTGCCGCGAGGCGAGTCCCGTCGGCGGCGGTGACCTCCAGCTCCTCCAGGGCGGGAAGCTCGAGGGGCCGGCCGCCGGTCGGGTCCGGGGCGACCTGCCAGCGCCGCCGGGCGGCGACGGCGACCGCCGCTGCTCCGGCTCCCGCTGCACCGGCTCCCGCCGCGAGCCCAGCGAGGATCGAGGGCCGGCTCACGGAGCCGCACCTGGTCGCCCTGGGCCTGCCGCCGAGCCGTGGAGGCCTTCATGACCGCCGGTCGAGGCGACGAGGCCTTGCGAGCGGGCGACCGAGCGGGCGGGACGTCCCGTGCCCGCCAGGCGCCCGGCGGCGGCGACCCGGCGGCCGAAGCGCCCCGAGCCGGCGTCGGGAGCCAACCGGTGCGCCAACCGGGCGAGCCGGGCGTCGAGCCCCACCGGGACCTCGGCACGGTCACGCTCGATCGCGTCGACCACCGCGGCCGCCACCGTCTCGGGCCGGGCACCCCTTGCGAAGCGACGCTCGATCCCCTCCCGAACCTCGGGGTCCGCCCTCGCACCGAGGTAACGGGTGTTGGATGAGGCGATCGCGGTGGCAGTGACCCCTGGGCAGACGACGCTCACCCCGACTCCGACCCGGCCCCAGTCGGCCCGGAGGCAGCGGCTCCAGGCAACGAGCGCCGACTTGGTCGTCACGTACCCCGGCTCGCTCGCCCGGGGAAGGTAGGTGAGCGCCGAGGCCACGTTGACCACCTGGCCCGACCGCCGGGCGAGCATCGCCGGGCCGAACGCCCGGGTGAGATGGATCGCGCCGAGGAGGTTGGTCCCGACGATCCAGTCCCAGTCGGCCGCCGACATGTCGAGGAAGCGGCCGGTCATGCCCACTCCGGCGTTGTTGACGAGAAAGTCGGGACAGCCCCACTCGCCGAGGGCGCGCCCGGCGAACGCCTCTACCGCCGGCCGCTCGGAGATGTCGAGGCCGGCGCTGGCCGCGTGACCCTCGCAGCTACTTGCGGTCCGCTTCGCCGCGTCGCCGTCGAGGTCGACGGCGACCACCCGGGCGCCCCGGGCCGACAGGGCCTCCGCTGTCGCCCGGCCGATCCCGCTCCCCGCCCCGGTCACCACGGCCAGCGCTCCTTCGATGCGGGCCCGGTAGCCGGAGGCCACCGCCGCTCAGTCCACGGTCCAGGTCGAGCCCGACGCGAGGAGCGACGCGAGATCCCCGGGGCCTTTCTCCACCATCGCCGCCTCCACCTGCCCGTTGACCAAGCTGGCGTAGTCGGCTCGCTCCACGTCCCGGAACACCCCGATCGGCGTCGGAGTGTAGGGACCGGCAGCGAGGCGGGACAGCATGAACGCCAGGCTCGGGTCCTCCCGGTGCTCGTCGTGGACCGCCAAGGCGTCGACCCCGACCTCGGCCACCTCCACCACCCGGGCGGTCCCATCCTCGATCACCACGCCCCGCTCGCCTTCGGGCCCGAAGCGGATCGGCTCGCCGTCCTGGAGCGGGATGAGCATCTGCGGCCGGGCATCCTTGGTCAGGATCGCGTCGAAGGCCCCGTCGTTGAAGACGTTGCAGTTCTGGTAGATCTCGACCAGAGATGCCCCGCGATGCGCGTGCGCCCGGCGGAAGGTCTCCATCATGTGCTTGCGGTCCATGTCGTGGGTGCGCGCGACGAAGGTGGCCTCAGCCCCGAGAGCGAGCGAGACCGGGTTGTAGGGGTGGTCGAGGGAACCGAAGGGGGTCGACTTGGTGACCTTCCCCGGTTCCGACGTCGGGCTGTACTGACCCTTGGTCAACCCGTAGATCTGGTTGTTGAACAACAAGATGGTGAGGTTCACGTTGCGCCGCAGGGCATGCAGCAGGTGGTTGCCGCCGATCGACAGAGCATCGCCGTCGCCGGTGATCACCCAGATGTCGAGCTCGGGTCGGGACACCGCGAGGCCGGTGGCGATCGCCGGCGCCCGGCCGTGGATCGAGTGCATGCCGTAGGTGCTCATGTAGTAGGGAAAGCGCGAGCTGCAGCCGATCCCCGAGACGAACACGGTGTCCTCCCGGCGCACGCCGAGCTCGGGCATGAGCATCTGGACCGCGGTCAGGATCGAGTAGTCGCCGCAGCCCGGGCACCAGCGGACCTCCTGGTCGCTGGTCCAGTCCTTCTTGGTGGTGACCGCTACGGGCCTCGCCGACGCAGCCGTCGCCCCGCTCGGGGCAGCGCCGGGTGTGGCGGCACCGGGCGTGGTGGCGGCCGCCGCTGCAGTGCCTGCGGCGGCGAGCCCGGGGGTGACTGTGTCGGTCACGAGAGGCTCCCGGCGGTGAGCTCGCTGCCCACCGGGCGAGCTGCAGGGGCCTCGAGCATCTCCATGATCGCGGCCTCGATCTCCCCCGCCCTGAAGGGCTGCCCGCTCACCTTCGACAGCGCTCTGGCGTCGACCAGCAGCTCGGCGCGCACGAGCCTCACCAGCTGGCCGAGGTTCATCTCGGGCACCAGGACCCGCTCGTAGCCGCGCACCACCTCGGCGAGGTTGGGTGGGAACGGGTTGAGGTGGCGCAGGTGGGCGGTCGCCACCTTCGCACCTCTCGCCCGCGCCCTGCGGGCACCGGCGGTGATCGCCCCGTAGGTCGAGCCCCACCCGAGCACGAGCAGCTCCCCGTTGCCGCCTGGGTCGTCGACCTCCAGGGCGGCGATGTCCGCTGCGATCCCGGCGACCTTCGCAGCGCGCAGGCGCACCATCGTCTCGTGGTTGGCCGGGGAGTAGGACACGTCCCCCGAGCCGTCGGCTTTCTCCAGGCCGCCGATGCGGTGCTCGAGGCCGGATGTCCCCGGCACCGCCCAGGGGCGGGCGAGGGTCACCGGGTCGCGCAGGTACGGCCAGAAGTCGTAGCTCCCGTCGTCGCGGCGGTGGTTGGGCTCGCTCGCGAAGGGCACGGAGATGTCCGGAAGGTCCTCGACCACCGGCAGCCTCCAGGGCTCGGCGCCGTTGGCCAGGTAGCCGTCGGAGAGCACGAGCACCGGGGTCCGGTACTTCAAGGCGATCCGCGCCGCTTCGATCGCCACGAAGAAGCAGTCACCCGGCGTCGCCGGGGCGACGATCGGGATCGGCGACTCCCCGTGGCGGCCGAACATCGCCTGCAGCAGGTCCGCCTGCTCGGTCTTGGTCGGCAGCCCGGTGGAAGGCCCGCCCCGCTGGATGTCGAGGATCAGCAGCGGCAGCTCGAGGCTCACTGCGAGGCCCATGGTCTCGCTCTTCAGGGCGATCCCCGGGCCGCTGGTCGTGGTCACCCCGAGCGCCCCGCCGTAGGCGGCGCCGAGGGCCGCCCCGATGCCGGCGATCTCGTCCTCGGCCTGCACGGTGCGCACCCCGAAGTTCTTGCGCTTGGACAGCTCGTGGAGGATGTCCGAGGCCGGCGTGATCGGGTAGCTGCCGAGGAACACCGGCAGCCGGGCGAGCTGGCCGGCGGCGACCAGGCCCCAGGCCATGGCCGTGTTGCCCGAGATGTTGGTATAGGTCCCCGGCTCCAGGTGGGCGGGGCGGACCTCGTAGACCGAGTCGAACAGCTCGGCGGTCTCGCCGAAGTTCCACCCCGCCTTGAAGGCGAGGGTGTTGGCCTGGGCGACCATCGGGGTCCGGGCGAAGCGCCCGGCGATCCAGGCGAGGGTCGGCTCGACCGGCCGGGTGTACATGAAGCTCACCAGCCCGAGGGCGAAGAAGTTCTTCGAGCGCTCGGCGTCTCGGGGCTTGGTGCCCGAGGGCTTCACCGCCTCCATGGTCATCGAGGTCATCGCCACCTCGAGCACCCTGAAGCGGTCGAGCGTTCCGTCCCGGAGCGGGTTGGAGGCGTAGCCCGCCTTGGCGAGGTTGCGCTCCTCGAAGGCGTCGGTGTTCACGAGGATCGTCGCCCCGGGGTCGAGGTCGCCCACGTTGGCCCGCAAGGCGGCCGGGTTCATCGCGACGAGCACGTCGGGGCGGTCCCCGGGGGTGAGGATGTCGTGGTCGGAGATGTGCACCTGGAACGCCGAGACCCCCGCCAGGGTCCCCGCCGGCGCCCGGATCTCCGCCGGGAAGTCCGGGAGAGTGGACAGGTCGTTGCCGAGCATCGCAGAAGAAGTCGTGAAGCGGTCGCCGGTCAGCTGCATGCCGTCACCGGAGTCGCCGGCGAAGCGCACCACCACCTGGTCGAGGACCCGGTGGGGGACCCCGGCGGTGGGGCCCGTCCCTTCGGCGGCGAGGCCACCACCGGCCGCGTCACCCGGTTCGGGGGCGTCACCCGGCCCGGCTGTGCCGGCGGGCCCGGCCGGTTCGGCTGTGCCGGCGGGACCGGCCGGTTCGGCTGTGCCGGCGGTCCCGGCTGTGTCACCCGGGTCGGGAGCTGGACCGCCCTCGACGGCGGTCCCGAGCGCAGCCCTGGGCGACTGGGCACCGGTGGCTACATCGGCCATGGGATCGACTTACCTCCTCTGCTCGGCACGACCGGGTGAGCGAGGACGGGCCGACCGGGCAGAGTCTAGGGTCTGAGATGGCGCGACTGGCGCCCGCCGCCAACCGCCCGCCACTGGCGCCCGCCGGCAGCCGGGCAGGTGTCGGCGGTCGCTCAGGCGAAGGTGACGCTTCGGTCCAGGTAGACGTCCTGGATGGCGTGGAGGATCTCGACACCTTCCTTCATCGGTCGCTGGAAGGCCTTTCGGCCACTGATCAGGCCCGAGCCGCCGGCACGCTTGTTGATGACCGCGGTCCGCACCGCCTGGGCAAGGTCCCCGGCCCCCTTCGACTCCCCGCCGCTGTTGATCAGCGGGATGCGGCCGGCGTAGCAGTTGACGACCTGCCAGCGGACCAGGTCGATCGGGTGGTCGGTGGTCAGCTGGTCGTAGACCGCAGGGTCTG